>CAZHYA010000032.1:0-9010 GCA_964536525.1 uncultured Bacteroidales bacterium
GCGGATAATCCTTTTCTGGATGTGGAGGGGACCATGGACCTTCTCGACCGTGATGAAGACCCGCCTTTTGACTATATCGCCTACTGGACCGTTGGAGATATCCCGTCAATCAGGAGCCACCTGGGCCTCTGGGGCGAGGTGGTGCAGCTCGATGCCCTGAAAAGGGTTAGGGCTTTTACCGGCGAAAGCTTGTACCACGAGCATGTGACCAACTATATTTACGGTCACCCGGACGAATTCCGGATCAGGTGGGTGGGAGCCCCCATCAGTGTGTACGGAAGAAAGGATATCAGGCTCACCATCGATGATGAAACGGATTTCAACATAGCAAAAGAACTTATAGGGAAGATGGGATCAGGAATACTCACAAACGGCCCTGCAAAGATCGCGGCTTTTCTGGACGATCATCCGCCTTACCTGTCGGTCATGAGGAGGCAGATAGAGAAATATGCCAAATAGCCATTATCTTTGCTTTTATGGAGTCAACATATATCATAGGGGAGATCGGACAGAACCACAACGGATCGTTGGAGATAGCCAGAAAACTCATCGATGCGGTGGCGGAGCCGGTCGAAGACAAGCTTTTCGGCGAATACCTCAAGCCCATGGATGCGGTGAAGTTTACCAAGCGCGACCTGGCTGAGGAATTATCTGAGCGTGAGATGAAGAGGCCCTATGCCGGGCCCAATTCCTTCGGTAAAACCTATGGTGAGCACCGGGCTTTCCTTGAGCTCGACGACGAGCAGCATTACGAATTGTACCGCTACGCCAAAGAGAAGGGACTTGAGTTCGTGGAGACCCTCTGTGCCAGGGGATGCCTTTCGATGCTGCGCTATTTTGAGCCTGACCGGCTTAAGGTTGCTTCGCGCGACCTCACCAACCTCCCGCTGCTCGCGGCCATGGCCGAAACGAAGATCCCCATGATCCTCAGCACGGGCATGGGGGGTAAGCCGGAACTCGACGGTGCCCTGGAAACCATCACCAGGTACCACAGCAATGTTTCAATCCTGCATTGCCTGTCGCAGTACCCTGCTGAGTACAAGAACATCAACCTGAAAACCATTTCATACCTGATCAGGGAATATCCCGGCTACACCATCGGGTATTCCGATCATAGCATTGGCATAGTTGTGCCGGTAGCTGCCGTGGCCCTGGGTGCGCGGATCATTGAAAAGCACATCACCCTCGACCGTAACATGAAAGGTACTGACCATAAAGGCTCACTTGGCACAGATGGGATTTGGCGCATGATAAGGGATATACGTAATATTGAGCGTTCCATGGGGCAGGACGGGATGTTTATTTCAGAAGCCGTACAAGATACAAGAATGAAACTCGAACGTTCGGTGGCCAGCAACCGGATGATCAGCAAAGGCGAAGTGATCGGTGAAGATGACCTGCACCTGCTCAGCCCGGGCGACGGGTTCCGGTGGGACCAGCGGAACCAGGTCATCGGCAGGAAAGCGGCAGCCGACATCCCCAGGGATGAGATCATTTATAAAAACATGATAATATGAAAGATATCAAAATATTCCTCAGCGACCTCGACGGGGTGTGGACCGATGGCGGGATGTATTATGATAATGAAGGCAACGAACTGAAACGTTTCAATACCTCCGACAGCGCGGGGGTGCTGTTCCTGCGGATGCTCGGTATCCCTGTGGGCATCATCACCGGGGAGGATACGGAGATCGTGGCCCGGCGGGCCGGGAAGCTGGGCATCACCATCCTGCACATGGGCGTCAGGGACAAGCTGGCCGTGGTCAGGAAGATATGCGGGGAACTGGGATGCGGGCTCGACGAGGTGGCCTACCTGGGCGATGATATCATCGACATTCCCGTGCTCGAAAAGGCGGGGCTGAGCGCAGCCCCCTCCAATGCCCCGGCCTATGTGAAGGACAAGGTAAGGTGGGTGCTGGAAAAGAAAGGCGGCGAAGGGGTGTTCAGGGAATTCGTGGAGAAATACCTGGCGGAGAAAGGCCTGCTCGAAAAAGCCATCAATCTCTACCTTTCAGGGATAAAGTAAGTGAACTGAAATTTCGGTAACATGCTGACCCGAAATCAAACATCCGAACCGGAATTTCCACTGATATGCCAGAAATGATTGAATGATCATTGTTTTAAGAACCTCACCCCCTGACCCCTTTTCCTTACTCCATTTTCCATCTTCCTTTTTCCCTGATAAGCCCCATGGCCCGCTCGGAGGCTTTACCGTCGATGACAAGGGCATACTTTGAGATAAACATTTCATAGGCCTGCCGGTCGATGTTTTTTTCACCACTGAGAATATCGCGGATATGTCCCTCGAGCGACTTTGCCCCGGTGGCCTGAAGGGCAACGCCTTCCATGTGATAATGCTGGATGTCCTGCCCCAGGTGGTCGAGCACGATGAGGGGCTTGCCGAAATACACGGTCTCCGTCCCCACGGTCGAAAAACAGGTGATGAGGATATCGCAAACGGAGATCAGCAGGTAGAGATCGACCGATAGGGTGATGCCGTAGCGGCGGAGGCCGGTCTTCATGGCCAGTTTTTCATAATACCCGGCATCATCCTTTTCGTTGGGATGGAGTTTGATCAGCAGGTAGGTGCCGGGAATGGCTTTTGCCGCCGCCATCACATCCAGTGCTGCCCGTTCCCTGAGCTCCGGATCGCGTTGCGGCTGGGAAGCAAAGACGATGAGCTGCTCATCATCCCTTATTTCCTTGACCACAGCAGACTTCGCAATATCAGCCGTTTTGAGCAAGGGGATGATGTCGGTCCTCACCTGTCCGCCGACCATCATCGATCCGGAAGGATAATTCCCTTTTTCGATGAGGAACTCTTTCCAGTAAGGTCCCCACACGATGGTTGAATCGGGGAAGGCCCTTCTCTTGCTGTCGGCTGACGTATAGCGGTAGGCCGGGTGCAGGTCGTGGAGGTTGCCGTGCTGCATGCCGATGGTATGGATGCCCGAAGCCCTGGCAGCATCGAGGATACTCCTGATGGCCGGGCTGTTCTCATCAACGCTGGTGATGGTGCTGAAACGGTGCCGGTTGAAAAAACGCCTGTAGGCGAGGTACTTGATGAGATAAAAATTGGTGGCTCCGCCAAACGACCTGTAAATATCGAGAAGCAGCCTCTCATCCTCGCTGCAGTGCGGCTTGATGGCCTCAATGCCCTCGTTGATCGACCTGAGCAAGGCTTTCTTCCGTTTACGGAGTTTTGCCGACAGGAAATAATTGAGGAGGATGGGTTCGCCGAAATATCTTCTCCTGAGTGAGCCTTTGCCGAACAGGCTGTCGCGCCCGGGCCTGATTCCGGCACCCCCGCTCATCTTTGGCTGCACGGCCTCGTCGATGATCAGGAAGTCGCTCCCGGCACGCTCCAGCATATAGCCGATCACGTAATTTCCTTTCCTGGCTTTCAGCGTCTGCATATCCAGGAACGCCTGCCTTTTGGTCACATCCATGAGGATATGCACAGGCTTACGGAGTTTCCGCCAGGAAAAGAGATTGATGAGCCACCTGGCCTTCAGGATGAACAGGTAACTGATGATGGATGCCGGGTCCTTTCCTTTTTTCTTTTTCCGGGCAGGCCCCACGATCCTCACATTCGCGGGAAATGCCGCGTTGCAGAGCAAGCTGTCGCTGGCATAGGCGATCACCTGCTCATTCTCTTCCGCCAGCTTCCTGATCTCTGCGATCTCGTACCTCATGTTGCGCAGCCTGAAATAGGCCCTGAACTTATGGTAGTACCACAGGCTGCTGTTTTCGAAAGCCATCCACTCCGCCACGGCCCTGCCTTCGATCACTTTGTCGCCAAAGGCAAGGACCATATCCATGGTCGAGTAATTGATGCTTTTCTTCTCCGCTTCCGGGATCCCGCTCCCGTTCTTGCTGAACGCCTGCAGAGATGGCGGCAGGTCGACGTAAGCGACAATATTACAGCCACCTTCCCTGGCCAGGGCGGGGACTTCGGCAATCTCGGCTTCCGTCAGCGGGCGTTTGATGAGGATGGCTTTCATCGCAGGTATTTTTTTGCAATTTGACGGATCTCGGCCCTGTAGAGCAGGAAGAGGCTGCCAAAGATCACCACGACCACCAGTGAGGAGGTGATGTACGGGTTGATGCCTGCCTGTACCTTGACAAGCTCAAGCAGGCCTGTAAGGACGACGATACCCGTTGGATAATACAGCAGCTTTCTTTTGTTCCAGCGGATACCGGTCAGCTTCTGGCTGATGAAATAGAAGGCGACGGATTGCAGGAACAGGGATGCATAGGCCGCGATGATCACACCGTAATAGCTGAGGTACGGCACCAGCCACCAGTTGAGTCCCAGGTTGAGGAGCAGGGCCACGGTGTTGACATACAGGAAATATTTGGTTTTCTTTTTAAAATACACCCCATAGGAGAAGATCAGGAATTGGGTGCGGGGGATGAACTTCAGGAAGATGATGGCGATAAGCCCGAATGCCAGCCTCACGTCGGTGGTATAGAAGAGGGTAAGGTACAGCATGGCCGGGATGATGGCCAGGGCGATGAGCACCTGCGTCTGGGCCAGCAGCAGGTTCGATAGTTTTTTCACATCCTCGGAGTGCCCGTCGGTGCCGGCATCCATTAATCTGTATATCTCGGGCTGTGTGGCACTCTGTATCCCGATCAGGATCTTCTCGAATCCCAGTGCAAGGCCATAGGCGACCACGTAGATGCCAAGGTCGGCGGCCTTGCCTTCCATGAAGAACCGCTCCGAATAATTGATGGCCCAAAGGAGGATGGCAAACTGGAAGAGCGGATAGGCGAAGCGGTTGAGCTCCTTCAGCAGCTGTCGGTCGTACCTGAACCCGCACGAACGCCATGTATAGATGAGCACCCCGAGGCTGGCCAGGCTGCTGCCGATGGCCCCGCCCCAGAGGAAGCCGATGAACGACATATCGTAATAGAATACGCCGATCACCTGGAATACGGCCCGCAGCACCCCGAGCGACACGTTCAGGATCACGAAGCGCATCACCTTTTTTTCGTTGCGGTAGAGCGAAGCGGCAGCCATGTTGATGGCCCTGTTGATGCCGATGATGATGGCCGGGTAGCCATAACTCTCGAAATCCTGCAGGGCAGGCTGGGTGAAGAGGCGGCCGAGGTAATCCCTGAAGATCCATGCCAGGCCCAGTACGATCAGGCCCCTGAACAGGATGGAATTGAGCACCGTGGAAACCAGCTTATGGTATCCGTGCTCCCGGTCCTTGTGTTCGTAGTAGAACCTGGCGAGGGCATTGCCCATGGAGAACAGTGCGATGGTGAACACCAGGCTGGTGATGATCTCGCTCACGCCGAGCTGCGAGAAGTCGACAGGGCCAAGCCGGTCGGGCCCTTCAATGATGGGCTGGATGATGAGCTGAAGGCCTGGAGGCAATGCAGCGATCACGATATAGATCGCCGAAAGCTTGTAATACTCCTTCAGGTTGAGTTTCATACCTGTCGATTATGGGGCAAAAATAGGGAATTTAAGGTTGTCGCCCCCATTGAACGCATTACAGTTAATTTAATTGGCAGCATTTACCTCAGCAGGGTGATGCTCCCTGTCACGGTCCTGTTCCCCGCTTTGCTTCCTTCCATGAACTCCGCCAGGAAAAAATAAACCCCCTCGGGGCATTCCCTGCCTTCGTAACGGCCATCCCATCCCTCGTCTGCATGGTACGACTCATGGATCAACTGTCCCCAGCGATTGAAGACATATAATTTATAATTGCTGATGTTTTCATATACGGGCATGAAACGGTCGTTGACCCCGTCATCGTTGGGCGTAAAGCAATTGGGGAACCAGATATCCGACGGGCAGTCGTTGGTGATGATGAGGGTGTCGCCTGCCGGGCATCCTTCCATCAGACAGTTTACCCAGTACAGGCCGGGCATGCCCGCCAGGAGGTGATCATCGTCCGAGCCGTCCTGCCAGAGGTAGCTGTCGAAGCCTTCCCCGGCTTCGAGCAGGAGCGTAAAGTTGCCGCAGATGTTCGTATCGTTGCCCAGGAAGATGTCGGGAACGTCGATCATGCTGATGACCACGGTGTCGGATGCCGTGCAACCGTTGCTGTCGGCGACCTCGACAATGTAGGTGCCGCCGGTTTCGGCCAGGTACTGCTGTCCCGTGCTCCCGTCCTGCCAGCGGTAGCCTGCATAACCGGCCCCGGCATCTAACAGGTACGGGGCGATCCCGCAAAGGCTGGTGTCGGGACCCAGGACGGGCGGAGAAACATAGGATATTTCAACCCAGATCGAATCCAGGGCCCCGGTATTGCATCCCCCCTGGGAATATACATAAATATTCCCGTGCTCCTGACCGAAGACCACCGAGATGGCCGTATCGCCCTGTGTCGCGGTGATGATCGCACCGGGAGGCACCGACCACTGGAAATGCATGTTCGGGGCAGGGCTTATGTTGTAACTGCCGGTATCGCTCCCGGAGCACAAGTACTGATCGCCCTCGATATTCAGGGGTTCATAGCAAATGAGTTCCGTGATGGGAGACTGATCCAGCTTTATCACGTTTTGGTGGTACGACTGCATACCGCTGCCCATGGTCAGGTTCAGGGGTGACACCACAATGCCGGCGGTTTTACCTGTGATGGGAGCATATGTGCCGCAGCACGACTGACCATCGCTGCCGGTCTTCACCACCCACATATCGAGATCGCCGGAGCCATAGCTGTACGTACCTCCCGAAAGAAGGAACCCCCCGTCGCCCGAAGGTTCGAGGAAAGGCTGGTATTCTTCCTGTGCCCCTCCGAAGGTATAGGCCCCGATAACCTTTCCGTCCTCATCGATATTGAGCATGAGGGCATCGGCAGAACCCTGCCCATAACTGTCGGTTGTTCCGGAGATCATGTATTCGCCGGGGAGGCTGCTGCGTATGGCATAAGCCGATTCGTCGCCCGGGCCGCCATAGGTTTTGGCCCAGAGGATATCCCCCCCGGGGGTGATCTTGAACACGAGGATGTCGATACCGTCGGCACCGAAGCCATCCGTCATGCCGGCAACGATGAAATTGCCGTCGGTGGAATTGATCACCGATCGTCCATAATCATAGGTAGGACCATCAATCTTGTTTGCCCATTCCGGCGTTCCGTCAGGATCAAGGAAAAGAAGCGTGATGGCTTGATCATTCGATCCCACATCGGCATGGTTTCCGACCAGGAAATAATTCCCGTCAGCTGTTTCTGTGATGCTCCGCGAATGCTCACCCTTCCCTGAGTCAAAAGTTCTGCTCCATTGTACATTGAAGTCATGGTCGGTCTTAACGATCCAGAGGTCGGAATAATTCAAGCCTAAAGTCCAGCTGCCGCCGGAGAAGACATATCCTCCGTCGCTGGTAAGGCAGAAATTGTGCACTTCATCATCATGGTCTCCGCCGAAAAACCGCTCAGCGAAAATGTTCCCATCCAGATCGAACCTGAAGATATACCAATCGTCGTAAGTGGAAGTGTAATCGGTATTGTTCACCCAGCAGATGGCAATGTAGTCCTGCCCGTGATCGGGTTTTATGAAGTAACTCACGTCCCTGTAGGGCGTACCCAAGATTTTGCTCCAGATAAGGTATCCCAGCGAATCGGTCCTGCACAGGATGATGTCCGAATCGCCCATCCCGTAGCTGTATGTATGGCCCAGGATCACCGCTCCGCCATCAGGGGTCGGCAGGGCGGTTTTTGCACAGTCCCAGGCATATCCGCCCATGACGAGCTGGTAGCGGGATTGGGCATTGAGCGACGAGGACAACAGTAAGAGGACTGAAATAAGCAGGGCGCAAATCAATCCCGGGCATGACAAGCAAATATCCGTTCCGGTAATTCCGTTCGGCTGTTTCAAAACGGCTGTTGTTTTACAGTTTTGTATACGCAGATTAAAGGTAGAAAAAATTGCAAGAAAGCTTTGCTAATTTTTCATTTTTTCCTTCCTTGCATCATAGATGCTCGCGTTCAGCTCGAAGCCGATCAGCAGTGCGATGGCGTTGATGTTGATGTACAGCATGAGGATGATGATGGCCGCGATGGAGCCGTATAGTTTGTTGTATTGCGAGAAATTGTCGATGTACAGGTTGAAGAGGGCCGTGAAGGCCAGCGCCAGGAGCGTGGCCATGGTCGAGCCCGGGGAGATGAACCTGAAGATCCTCTTCCCGGCAGGGGCGAGGTAATACAGGAAGGAGATGCTCAGAAATACCAGCAGGCCCAGGATGAGCCATTTGGCGGTCTGGATGAGGAAAAGGGTAAAACTGTCGGTGACGATGCTCCTGTCCGACAGGTAATTCATGATGACAGGCGTAAGGATGAGCAGGGCTGCCGCGATGACGATAAACACGACAAGGATAAGCTGTATCCCCAGCGACATCATCTGCATCTGCAGCCACGAACGGGTCTCGATGGTGTGTGCCGAACGGTTGAAGGCCTTCATGATGCCGATCACGGCACTGTTCGAAAAATAGAATGCGAAGAAAAAGCCCAGCGACAGCCATCCCCCGTTGTGCTTGCTCACGATCTCGGTGATGGTGCCTTCGAGGAAGGCATAGAGCTGTTCGGGCATGACATTGCGTAAGGCGTTGAAAATGGATGCCTGCAATCCTTCAACCGGAATATACGGGATGAGGGTAAAGAGGAACAGGATCCCCGGGAAGATCGCAAGGGTGAAGGTAAAGGAAAGGGAGTTGGCCCTCGACATCAGCAAACTCTTCCTGATCCCCTTGAAGAAGAAAGCCACCACATCGTAAATGGGGATCTTCCTGAATCCCGGCAGTGTAACCTTCCGGGCAAGGATATACAGTTTCCTGTATAAAGGTGTGCTGGTCAGCCGGCGAAACGGCGAACGGATCTTTTTGGGTTTATCTGGCAAGGCTATAAGGCTTTAAGGCTCAGGTCAAGGCTCTTTACCTGGTGGGTCAGGGCCCCGACGGAAATAAAATCGACACCGGTTTCGGCCACCTGCCTGATCGTCCCTTCGGTGATGCCGCCCGATGCCTCGGTCTCGTACCTGCCGTCGACCATCTCCA
>CAZHYA010000032.1:9024-13014 GCA_964536525.1 uncultured Bacteroidales bacterium
TGTCCCCACCCCTGGCATCAAGCAATTCCCTGAGCTCCTTCAGGTTCCGCACCTAGATCTCGATCTTCAGGCTTTTGTTGTGCTCGTCGAGGTATGCCTGTGCCGACCTGATGGCGTTGATGATTCCGCCGGCAAAGTCGACGTGGTTGTCCTTGATCATGATCATATCGTACAGGCCCATCCTGTGGTTTACCCCGCCGCCGATCCGCACGGCCTCTTTCTCGAAATACCTGAAATTGGGTGTGGTCTTCCGGGTGTCGAGCAGCCTGGTATGCAGCCCTTCGAGCAGGGTGGTCAGATAACGGGTATAGGTGGCGATCCCGCTCATGCGCTGCATGAAGTTCAGGGCCAGCCTTTCGGCCGGGAGGATCGAGACGGACCTTCCGTTTACCCTGAAAGCGATGTCGCCGGGCCTGATGGCCTCCCCGTCAGGGATCATGATATCGATCTCCGTTTCGGGGTCTACGGCCCTGAAAACCTTTTCGGCCACCTCCACACCGGCCAGGATGCCCTGCTGTTTCACCAGCAGCGCAGCCGAACCCCGCATATCATGGGGGATGGTGGCCAGGGAGGTATGGTCCCCGTCGCCCAGGTCTTCCTGCAGGGCATGCCTTATGAAATCATCAACGTTCATATGCTTCCTCTTGATTTTACTCCTGCTCGAACTGCAGCTGCACGATGAGGTACTTCCCTTCGATCTCTTTCAGCAGCATATAGGTCTTGAAGGATTTGCTGCCGCTTTTGTAGGTGCCGATGGTGTATTTGGTCGCTTCCCTTGAAGACCCCGTATGATTGACGGTAAATGATTTGGGAGGGTTGTCCCTGAAGAAATCCTTCATCACCTGCGTAGCATGCGACTTGCTCATCGACTGGTCGATATCGGGCAGGATAATGTCGACACTCGAATTGAAGTGTTTGCTGAGCCCGCTGGCATCGCCGTCCCTTATCGACTGGTTCACCTCTGTGGCAACATCCTGTGCAAAACCATACCTGACGGGGGTTGCCAGAAGGCATAGCTGGATGATGATCGTATAAAACAATGGCTTCATAATCATGGTGTTAAAATGCTATTGTTGCAAATAATGCGCCAAACCCAATTCAAAGTTAAACAATCTTGCGCAATAATGCACCATCGGGTAAAAAATGCAAGTGCCGGCGCAGCAGGATCAGACGGAAAGGAGTATTTGTGCTATCTTAGCGATCAAAAACCTGCTTCATGAACATTATCATCACAGGAGCCAGCCGTGGCATAGGAAAACAACTTGCCCTGGAACTTGCATCAAGGGGTGGACACCGGATCATCATCATGGCACGAAGCGAAAACAACCTCCGGGATATTTGTGAGGAGGCTTCGGACCTTTCCACGGTCATCCCGATCCCCTTCGACCTTGAGCATGGGGATTTCGGTTCACTCTCGAAGAGGATCAGAAGCCACATGCCGGAGATCGATGTGCTGGTCAACAATGCAGGTGCGCTCGTGAACAAAAGATTCGCACAGCTAGGGGCCGATGATTTCGACCATATGATGAATGTTAACGTGAAAGCGCCTTTTCTGATCTCCCAGGAGCTGATCCCGCTCTTCGAGGACAGGTCGCACATCGTCAATATCAGCAGCATGGGAGGATACCAGGGCAGCGCAAAGTTTCCCGGCCTGTCGCTATACAGTGCCAGCAAGGGTGCCCTGGCCATCCTGAGCGAATGCATGGCTGAGGAATTGAAGGACTTCGGCATCTCTGTAAACTGCCTGGCTCTGGGCGCTGCCCAGACGGAAATGCTCTCCGAAGCCTTCCCTGGCTATAAGGCCCCGCTGACGGCCAGGGAGATGGCCAGGTTCATCGCCGACTTTGCGTTGGAAGGCCATCATTATTTCAACGGTAAGATCCTGCCCCTCAGCCTGAGCACCCCATAAACAAAATGGCCGTTTACTTGTTATCCTTTAATATTGATATATTTGCGCGATATTTATGAGCGCCAGAGAGGATATTACCCACCCGGGCATTGTAGAACATGTGACAGAGAGCAGTGTTTTCGTGAAAATACTCGCCATGTCGGCCTGCGCCAGCTGTCATGCCAAAGGCATGTGCAACCTGGCGGAAATGGAAGAGAAGGTAATTGAAGTGAAGAGGCAGGCAGGAAAATCCTACAATGGAGGCGAAAAAGTTATGGTAACAATGCGAAAGTCGCAGGGAAGCAAGGCTGTGCTGCTTGGGTACGTCATCCCTTTCTTCCTGATGATGGGCATGCTTTTATTGACTTTGCTGCTGTCGGGCGATGAAGGCCTGGCAGGATTATCAGCCATCCTGGTCCTCATTCCCTATTACTGGCTGCTCTATATCTATCGTAACAAACTGAAAAGAACTTTCAGCTTCAGGATCGAATAGTCCTGAAGGGATGTTTCACATGACTTATGAAACAGCGGTTCTTACGGTTTGATGGCAAGTGATCAGAAATTGTATTATTAACAAACTTAGAATCATGCAAAAGAAATTATTAACATTTTTACTGGCGGCCCTGATCTTTACGACAGGCTTTGGCCAGGACAATGGCGGCCCTTCGTTGGTTGTGGAAGCCGATTATTATGACCTGTCGCCAGCCTTGCGCGACATGCCTGCAGTGCTCACCGCCGAGAAAGACCGCTCCTGGAAGAATGGCGTAGTGGAGAACAAATCCATGAAGCAGGAGATCAGGGACCGGATCAACCAGAATACGGCCGGCAAGATTGATGGTGCGCCTCAGCTGAGTTATCCCGACAATGGGAGCAGGGGGCCGCTGGTAGGCATCGAGGGGGTAGGAAACGTGAATGGCGTGTTCCCTCCCGATACCGACGGTGATGTCGGGCCCAACCATTATTTCCAGATGATCAACCTTTCGTTTGCCATCTGGGACAAGCAGGGCAACAAGCTATATGGACCGGTCAACAACAGCACCCTCTGGCAGGGCTTCATCGGCCCCTGGACGGGTACCAACGACGGCGACCCCATCATCCTTTATGACGAGGTGGCCGACCGCTGGCTTGCCTCGCAGTTTGCCGTAAACACCAATAATGGCGTGAACTACCAGTTGCTGGCCGTATCGGCTACGCCCGACCCGCTGGGCGAATGGCACCGCTATGCTTTCGCCATGGTTGCCTTCAACGATTACCCGAAACTTTCGGTATGGACCGATGCCTATTATGCCACCTGGAACATGTTCGGCAGCTATACCAGGGTTGGTGTGGCGGCTTTCGAACGCGACAAGATGCTCATTGGCGACCCCAATGCCCGCATGGTGTATTACGACCGCCCGGGCACTTTTGCCATGCTGCCGGCCGACTTTGACGGTACCCCTCCGCCGGCCGGAACACCCGGCTATTTTGCCCATCTGAGGAACTTCTCCGACCAGAAGCTGGAGATCTACGAATTCGATGTCGACTGGAACAACACCGCCAACAGCTCATTTACGCTTTCCACGGTGCTCACACCGGCCACTTACAGTACGAATGTGGGCGGGGTGCCGCAGCCCGGCACATCGCAGAACCTCGACGACCTTGCCGTCATGCTGATGTACCGCCTGCAATACCGGAATTTCGGAACGCACGAGAGCATGGTGTTCAACCATACGATCAGCAACAGCGGCAGGGCAGCACCACGCTGGTATGAACTCAGGAAGACCACCGGCAACTGGACCATCTACCAGCAGGGGACCTATGCCCCCGATACTGAAGAACGCTGGATGGGCAGCATCGCCATGAACGGCAACGGAGATATCGCCCTCGGCTATTCCGTTTCGAGCAGCAGCGTGTATCCTTCGATCCGTTATACCGGCCGAAGGGCTGATGATCCCCTCGGCCAGATGACCGTGGCGGAGGTGGAGGTGAAGTCAGGGTTGAGCTCACAGGCGGGCATCAACCGCTGGGGCGACTACAGTTGCATGTCGGTCGACCCTGCCGACGACAGCACCTTCTGGTTTACGACCGAATACCGGAAATCTTCGAACTGGGGAACCTACATC
>CAZHYA010000033.1:0-9132 GCA_964536525.1 uncultured Bacteroidales bacterium
GCGCAACGTGCGGGGCCACCGGCCTGCGCCGGTGCTGATCCCGGTGCGGGCGGCCGTTCGCGCGGGTGCCGGCTCAGCCCAGCGACTTGAGGCGGTAGAGCGCTTCCAGCGCCTGCTTCGGGGTCAGGTCGGCGGGATCGATGCCGGCCAGTGCCTCCAGCGCCGCGCGGGGAAACTCCGGCAGCTCATCCAGAAACAGCACGCCGTGGTGAGCCAGCGAGATTTCACCGGGGCTCGGCGGTGAGCCACCACCGACCAGCGCAACGGCACCGACGATACGGATGTATGGCTGTGCAAGTCGACCGACGGCGGCGACACCTGGAGCGATGCCGTCAGGGTGAACGACGACCCACCGGGGAAACAGCAGTTCTTTACCTGGATGGACATCGACCAGGTGACCGGATACCTGTATTTCGTGTTTTACGACCGGCGGAACTACGACAACAACAACACCGACGTGTACATGGCCGTTTCGCGCGACGGTGGCGGGAGCTTCATCAACTTCAGGGTGAGCGAATCACCGTTCCTCCCTTATGCTTCGACATTTTTCGGTGATTATACCAATGTTTCGGCCTACGATAACGTGGCCAGGCTCGAGGGCAGCCACCTCAGCCTATGGACCGCCCTCCTTGATCCTTTCACCGTTGGCGTGGGTGAAGAGGCACCCTCCCTGCTCAGCCTCGAACAGAACTACCCCAACCCTTTCAGTGAAAGTACGGTGATCTCCTTCAAGCTCATCGAGATGACAGAAATAAGCCTCAGGGTTTACGATGTTTATGGACGCCAGGTGGCCAGCATTCACGATCATGAACAGATCAGGGCAGGGAAGCATACCAGGGTTTTTCATCCCGAAGAACACGGCCTCTCACCCGGCATGTACTATTTCTCGCTCGAAAGCAATAACAGAACGATGAAAAAGAAGATGATTTTTGTGAGATGAAACCTGAAACAAATCCAAATATTTCTTGTTTAGAAAAATATTCTCAGTGGATCGAAACATCTTAATATTTGTATCTGAGCATGCAGCGAAGATTTTTTATAATATTGCAGCTGAAACAATTCAACGAAAATGAACAAGGAATTCAAGGAGATCATCGCTAAGATCAGGGCCTATCCCTTTTCTGATGGTCTTGGCGATATGACCATTGAAGAATTATCGGAAAAGACTGCCATCCCCACCGCGCTCATCTACAAATATGTGAAAGATGAAAAGGACCTGATCAGGCACGTGCTGAAATTCGAGCGCGACAGCTTTAAGGTGATCTTCGACGTGCATAACTTCGAAGGTGTGAATGCCATCGACATCCTGCTAACGGTAAGGAAGGAGATCGCAACAAAATTCAGAAATGTAAGTCCCGGGATCACCTTTGATATCAAGACCAAATACCCGGACGTTTACAAGCGCCATTTCAAATCGCGGATGGATTTCATTTTCAGCAAGATAAAGATCAACCTGCAGAAAGGTATTGCGCAGGGAATATATCGCGACGACCTCAGCATAGAGCTGGTAGCGAGGTTATATATGAGCAGGCTGATCGACCTTCACAACCCCGACTTCTTCCCCCCCGGGGAATTCAGATTTGAAACCCTGTTCGACACCATGTTTGAAAGTTTCATCAGGAGCATCGCCAACGAAGACGGGCTTAAATACTGGGAGAAGAAGAAAAGAATATTTAAAAAGGAATTAAAGAAAGAAGAATTACAATAAATCCCCAATTGAATCGTCGTAAGCTTATCCGGACGGATAAAACAGTTAACATGAAAAGATTCGTTTTTGCATTCCCGTTGCTGGTGTGCCTGATCGTATTATATTCCTTCAGGATGCAAGGCCAGACGGCATATCGTTTTTCCCTTCAGGAGGCCATTGATTTTGCATTTGCCAACAACTACGACATCCTCACCTCATACAAGGATATTGAATCGGCAGAGCAGCAGGTGAGGGAATATATGTCGGTGGGATTCCCGCAGGTGTCGGGTTCAATAAATTACACCGACTACATTGCCCTGCCCACCATGATCATCCCTCCCGGCACTTTCGGTCCGGATTCACCCGGGCAGGAGGTGCAGTTCGGGACCAAATACAATGCTTCGGCGGATGCGACGGCCTCACAGCTGATCTTCAATGGCAAATACATCGTTGGAGTGCAAGCTTCAAAGCAGTTTCTGGAAAGGACCAAGCAGCAGTTCATCAAGACAAAGCTGGATATGGTTGAAGCCGTTTCGGCTGCCTATTACAGGGTGCTTGTTGCAAAAAACACCCAGGCGATCCTTGACAGCACAATGGTTTACATGGAAAATATGCTTTACGAAACCCGGATCACCTATGAGGCCGGGTTTGTGGAAGAAACTGATGTTGACCAGCTTGAATTGATTGTGTCGGACCTTAAGTCGGGCATCATCCTCACCGAAACGCAGGTGGAAATTGCCTATGCATACCTGAAATTCCTGTGCGGGATCAAGATCGACGATTCGATAACGCTGACCGATAAGCTCGAAGGCCTCATGCAGGAAGTGAACTACACGGCCCTGCTCGAAGACCAGTTCAACCACGAAAATAACATTGATTACCGCTTATTGAAGACGCAGCAGGGTATTGCCCAACTGCAGCTGAAACTTGAAAAGTCGGAGTACCTGCCATCGGTTTCGGCATTTATCAATTATCAGACCCAGGCCCAGCGCGGCAGCTGGAATTTTCTAAATACCAGCGAAAAGTGGTACGGCACTTCATTCTGGGGCGTAGAGATGAACATCCCTATATGGAGCAGCGGACTCAGAAGTGCACGCGTGCAGCAGGCACGGATCAACCTCCAGAAACATGAAATCGCTGATGAGCAGATGCGCACAGGCCTCAGCATACAGGTGAAAACGGCGCAGGCCGAATTCCACAATGCCTACCTGGTCATGATGAACAAATCGTTGGCCATGAATACCGCTGAGAAAATATTGCAATTCACAAGCGAGAAATACAAGGAAGGCATTTCAACCAGTCTCGACCTTCTGCAGGCCAATAACCAGTTTCTGACAAACACTTCGGACTACATCATCGCCTTGCAGGAAGTGCTGGTAAAAAAGCTTGCGCTCGAAAAGCTTCTGTACAGTGAATAATACACGATAAAAACAATTGTAAGCAATGAGAAAGATAATCCCCCTGGCAATGATCTTGTTTTTCGCAGTCTCCTGCGGGCCATCCGATGAGAAAGCGGCAATTAAGGAAAAGATCACCAAATACAAGGATGAGGTGAGCGAACTGACCATTAAGATCAGGGAGCTTGAGGAGCAACTTGAGCACATGGAGGATGACGTGAACAGGTATAATGTGCCGGTAACCATCGATGAATTAATGCCAGGGCCCTTCAGGCATTATTTCCAGGTGAGCGGCACCGTCGATGCCATCGACAAGGCTTTCATCAGCCCGGAGATCAACGGGCAGGTGACCGAGATCATGGCAGAAGAAGGCGAACAGGTGAAGCAGGGCCAGTTGCTTGCCAAACTCAATACGAGCATCACCGAAAACACCATGCAGGAAGTTGAAACGCAACTGGAACTCGCCAGGACCCTGTTTAATAAACAGCAACAACTCTGGGAAAAGAGGATCGGTTCGGAAGTGCAATACCTGCAGGCAAAAAACAACGTTGAATCGCTGGAGCGCAAGATGAAGACACTCCAGGCACAACTGGATATGGCCTATATAAAATCACCTATCGACGGTATTGTCGACGGCATCTTTGTCGAAGAAGGAGAACTTGCCATGCCGGGCCTTCAGCTCATGCAGGTTGTAAACCTTAAGAAACTGAAGGTGTTTGCCGACGTATCGGAAAATTACCTGCCCGTGCTGAATCCAGGCGACAGTGTAACGCTTACATTTCCGACCTTTCCCGGTATCAAGCTGGAAAAGGAGATTGATCGTATCGGCAATGTGATCAACATTAACAACCGGACGTTCCCGGTTGAACTGAGACTCGACAATATCGACGGTAAGCTGAAACCGAATATCCTGGCACTGATCACTTTTCTGGATTACAGTGTGGAAGATGCGCTGGTGGTGCCCTCCATCATCATCAAGGAGGATATACAGGGAAAGTATATTTACGTTACCAGGAAGATCGACGGAAAAACCATTGCCAAAAAAGTATATATCACCACCGGCATGTCGTACAACGACGAAACCATGGTGGTTTCAGGCCTTAATCCCGGCGACAGCGTCATCATTGAAGGTTATTCACTGGTTACCGATGGTACGGAAGTAAACATTATATAGATGGAGATCAAGGAGAAACAAGTGATCAGGGATTTCAGGCTGACATCCTGGGCCCTCCAAAACAAGAATACCATCTTCCTGATGATCCTTATCCTGCTGGGGTTCGGGTTTTATTCATACCGTTCGCTTCCCAAGGAGCTCTTCCCCGACCTGGTATGGCCAACGATTTTCGTTCAAACCCCTTACCCGGGTAATCCCCCGCTGGATATTGAGAACCTGATCACCCGTCCGCTCGAAAAGGAGATAGAATCGGCCAAGGGTGTTAAAGAAATCAGGTCTACCTCCACACAGGACATGTCGGCCATCTTCGTTGAATTCAACACCAATGTGGCGATTGAGGATGCCTTGCAGGAAGTGAAAGACGCTGTTGACAAGGCCAAAAGCGAATTGCCCGACGACCTGCTCACCGACCCCATGGTGATCGACCTGGACCTCTCTGAGTTCCCCATCATGAACATCAACCTTTCGGGCGATTACAGCATCAATGAGCTGAGAGACTATGCCGAAATGCTGGAAGACGAGATCGAACGCGTGTCGGAAATATCGAAGGTCGAGATCACGGGCGTCAACGAGAGGGAAGTGCAGATCAATGTCGACATGCACAAGCTCAATGTGTTTGAACTCAGCTTCGACGACATTGAAAATGCCGTGGCATTCGAAAATATTTCCATGTCGGGTGGTGAGATCAAGCTGGGATCAGGCCGCCGGTCGATCAGGATCATCGGTGAATTTAAAGACCCGTCGGAGATCGAAGACATTATCGTTAAATATGATAACCAGGATATCGTATACATGCGTGATGTGGCCGATATCGTTTATGGATTCGAGGAGCCCAGGAGCTTTACACACCTCGACCGGCAGCCGGTGGTATCCCTCCAGGTAATCAAAAAAAGCGGCGAGAACCTGCTGAACGCCACCGACCAGGTTTTTGCGATCGTCGACAGGGCCGTGGAAATCAAGTCACTGCCTTCCGACCTGAGCATCATCTACACCAACGACCAGTCTGAGATGGTCAGGGATCAGCTCAGCAACCTTGAGAACAGCATGGTGATGGGTGTGATCCTGGTTATCCTTGTACTTTTCTTTTTTCTTGGAACAAGGAATTCCCTTTTCGTCGGCTTTGCAATCCCCATGTCGATGTTTCTGTCATTTATGATCCTTGGCCTTATGGGGTTGAAGATCAACATGATCGTGCTCTTCTCCCTCATCCTCGCCCTGGGTATGCTTGTCGATAATGCCATTGTGGTGGTAGAGAACATCTACCGTTTCATTGACAGGGGATACGGCAAGCTGGAAGCTGCTCGCCAGGCGGTGGGCGAGATCGCGATGCCGATCATCTCCTCCACCGCCACCACCCTGGCAGCCTTCTTTCCACTGCTATTCTGGGACAGCGTGATGGGTGAATTCATGAAGTACCTCCCCCTGACCCTGATCATCGTGCTTTCCTCCTCGCTCTTTGTGGCTCTGGTGATCATTCCGGTGATTTCGTCAACCTTCATCAAGCCAGGCGAGCAGAACCCCAGGCCCAACCGAAAGCGCTCGCTGGCTGTGGCAGGGATCCTCGCCCTGTTGGCGGTCATTTTCTATACAGCAGGCAGCAACCCGCTCGGGACGCTGTGTGCCGCATTTTCCATCATCGGTATCCTCAACATCTATCTGCTGAACTCCGCTGCCAGATGGTTCCAGAATGTTTTCCTGGTAAAACTGGAAAACGGATACCTGAAACTCATCAGTTTTGCCATCCGTGGCAGCAATTCGTTCTATTTCATCGGCGCTACATTCCTGCTCCTGATCGTCACCATGGTCATGTACTTCGGCAGTAATCCCAATGTGGTGAATTTCCCTTCCAGCGACCCCAAATACATCAACATCCTTGCCGACCTCCCCATAGGTACCGACATCACGGCTACGAATGAGTTCATGAAAACACTTGAAGACGATGTCATCGCCCGGCTTGAGCCGCATAAGGATATCGTGGAGTCGGTGCTGACCACCGTGGGTGCCGGGGCAAGGCTCGAAGATGATATCAACGACATTTCTGATAAGATGTTCAGGGGGTTGATCACCATTTCTTTCGTCGAGTTTCAGGACCGCGGCGACGAGAGCACTGAGGAAATCCTCATCGAGCTCAGCGAAAGCCTGCTTGGCCGCTATCCGGGCGTGGAGCTCACGATCGAAAAACAGAATGAGGGCCCTCCTACAGGAAAGCCCATCAGCCTTGAGATCATTGGCAGGGAGTTCGACCAGCTCTTGGTATTGGCCGACAGTACCCTGGCCTATCTCAACCGGGCGGGGATCGAAGGCATTGAAGGCCTCAAGATCGACCTCGACCTTGGTAAACCTGAGATCATCATCGACATCAACCGCGATAAGGCCAGGCGCTTCGGGCTGTCAACGGCCCAGATCGCAAGCACCATCAGGACGGCGCTCTTCGGCAAGGAGATCTCTGATTATAAGGTTGGGGAAGAAGAGTACCCCGTACAGCTTCGCCTTAAGGAAGAATACCGCTATAACCTCCCAGCCCTGCTGAACCAGACGATCACCTTCAGAAGCCCTGCGTCGGGAAAGATACAGCAGGTACCCATATCTTCGGTCGCCAGCTTCACCTACAGCACAACTTATGGCTCAGTGAAAAGAAAAGACATGGAACGCGTCATCACCATCTATTCCAATGTTGTGGAAGGCTATAATGCAACCAAGATCAATGATCAGCTGAAATCACTGATGGCGTATTTCGAAATGCCCCCGGGTTACAATTACAAGTTCACCGGCGAACAGGAAGAACAGGAAGAGTCGATGGCTTTTCTGGTCAATGCCCTGCTGATCGCCGTGGCCCTTATTACGGTGATCCTGGTATCGCAGTTCAATTCGGTCGTCAAACCCGCCATCATCATGTTCAGCGTGCTTTTCAGCACCATCGGGGTCTTTGCCGGGCTGATGATCAGCGGGATGGACTTCGTGGTGATCATGACAGGTATCGGGATCGTTTCCCTGGCCGGTGTGGTCGTGAACAACGCCATTGTGCTGATCGACTATATCGACCTGCTTAAGAAGCGCAGAAGAAAAGAACTGGGGATGAATTCCGGGACTCCCCTCACGATAGAGGATTCGGTAAACTGCATCGTTGAAGCAGGAAAGACCAGGTTGCGGCCGGTACTGCTCACGGCCATCACCACCATTCTCGGCCTGTTGCCACTGGCCATGGGCATTAACATTGATTTTGAATCATTCCTTACATCTTTTGATGCACAGATCTATTTCGGCGGCGACAATGTGGCCTTCTGGGGGCCGATATCCTGGACCATCATCTACGGACTCACATTTGCCACCTTCCTTACCCTGGTGATTGTACCATCTATGTACCATGTGCTTTACCTCGGCAAGATCAGGTTCTTCATTCCCCGCAAAAAGCGGCCATGACCCTGTAATCTTGTGCTATTATCCCGATTTGCCAACACATGCAACCATTTCATGCATTTTCTTGTCTATCGGGTGAATTGCAAAATTGTTCTTTTACATTGGGAAGAACCATAATGCAGAGACACAAGCGCGCAATGTTAAAACCAAAAAAATCCGGATTTAATATCTATCAGGTAAAAAATTCCTTAACTTTACTTTGATAAAATAGGTCTGATCGGCACCTAAGTGTGTCATGATCAGGGTTTTAACATTTTTAATGGGCCAGCACGAAAGTGTTGTGCCGGTGTTGTATGCATTTTGATGAGGACTTCATAGAACGCTGTCTGAGTAACGACTCCAAGGCACAGGAGGCGTTTTACAGGTGTTTTGCGCCCAAAATGTTTGGCATCTGCCTGCGTTATGCCCGTAACCAGATGGAAGCGGAAGATGTCATGCAGGAAGGCTTTATCAAGGTATTCAAACATTTGAAAGACTACAGGAATGATGGGTCTTTGGAGGGATGGATCCGGCGCACCATGGTGAACACGGCCATCAACTTCTACAAGAAGAAGATCAAACACCAGAAAGATGTTAGCCTTGATCATACCGAACCCATCAGCGATGAAGAAGAGAATGCGATCGACAAGCTGTCGGCCCTTGAGTTGCTTGAGATGATCAGGGAACTCCCCGACGGTTACCGCATGGTTTTCAACCTCAATGTAATAGAAGGGTATACACACAGGGAGATCGGCACGATGCTTAACATTTCTGAAAACACCTCGAAATCTCAACTCTCGAGGGCAAGGGGGGTGCTTCAGGAGAAACTAAAAAGGAAAGCAAAAGGTGACTGAAGAAACAAAATATCTTGATCAGCTTTTTCAAAGCAGGTTTGCCGGTTTTGAGGCTGAACCCCCTGACAGGGTATGGGAGAATGTCCATTCTTCCCTGCATGGCAAGGGAGGCAGCTCCATCAACCCCGTAAACCTCGCCATCCTGGCCGCGCTTGTGATGATATCCGGACTGCTCAGCTTCAGCATCATGAAGGATTCACCTTCAGGCTTACAGGATAATTTAATTGTTGACGGGCCCACGGCCATGCTTTTCGAAAGCGAACTACCCCCTGCCTCACTGGCTGTGCCTTCGGAAAAACAGGCATTGAAGAATTCTGCCGACGTGCCACATCCCGGCGATGATCATCGTGCGGCTGTCGCCATTGCACCTGCAAAAGCAAATGATGACCTTCCCTCGCGCGACAATGAGCACAACACTTTGCACGAATATCATGCGGCTGCGGCCTATAGCCCGGCTTTCACTGAAAAATTACGACTCAACAGCCTGAAGGCCAGAAGACCGTTCATGGTACATTCGCACAGCGACGGGATGGATGCTGCCGGGATCCAGGTGCGCGACAGCAGGTACCATCCTCGCTTTGCCGGTGTCAACGACGGAGAACGCCGTTACAACCGCAGGGCTTC
>CAZHYA010000033.1:9142-12965 GCA_964536525.1 uncultured Bacteroidales bacterium
TGGCAGGCAGGAATTTTATTTACGCCTGAGGTGATCTTCTACCCCGACGACGCAATACAGAACCAGCGCAGCTATACACTCGACCTGAGCTTGAAATGGCAGAAGAAAGAGTTCTTTATTGAGTCCGGGGCCGGCATCTCATTCTCGTCCGACGACGGGAAATATGCCATCGATTATGAAAAATTCCTCGGCACCTATGAGGACGTGTATGAAGTTACTTTCGACACGACCGAAAGCGGCGCCATCGTACCTGTTTACCATACCAACGTAGTGGGTGTATACGACTCGATAAACAAATTCAGGATAGAAAAAACAAAAAATCAATACACCTACCTGCAAATACCGGTCTACGTCGGCTTCCACCAGCAATATAACCGCCTCGGATGGTTTATCAAGGGAGGGCCTGTCTTCTCTCTCCTGCTGAACAGCAATATTCCCGATCCCGAACTTGGCAACGACAGGATCGTTGATCTCGATCAGCAGATGCCCTCCAGGGTGAACACACACTGGCAGATGGCTTTCAGCGCCGGTGTTACCTATCAGCTTTCGGATAAGGTAAGCGTAGCGATTGAACCAACATTCAGGTATTATCTGAACTCACTTTACGAACGTAAGTATATCACTACACGGCATCCCTACTCCTTTGGTGTAAGGACCGGACTATTGTTTAACTTTTAATGAGCCTAAAGATGCAAGCAAGAATACCCCGCTCAATATTGCATACCGGGCAGGCACAACGCCAGGCAAAGTTGCTGCTTAAACGGATGCTTGCGCCAATGCTGGTGCTTTTCATCATCTCCATCACCACAACCTTTGCCCAGGCTGAGTTAAACACTGTTTATTTATCCGGACAGGTCGTAAATACCGAAAACGGGGCTCCGATCAAGGACCAGCTGGTCTACATACAATCAGAAATTGAATCAGGCGGGGGATTCAGTTTTTACCATACTGCATACACCGACAACTACGGATTTTTCTACGACACCCTGAGCACCAAAGCCTTGAAAGGGTCAATGCTCATCTATTCGTACGATATCAATGGCGAAAAATATGAATTGACCGAATACTTCCGTTTCCTCTGGGAGAATGAATATTATGCCAATGTTACCCTGGAAGTATTTGACCCCGGGCTCATCAGCGACTTCCAGGCAAATTTCATAAGCGAGGAAGACACAGCCAACAGCAGCCCGAGGAGCTATAATTTTACCGATGAATCAACCGGCACAGGGATCAACCACTGGCACTGGAACTTCGGCGACGGGGCCACCTCCTCTGAACGTAACCCCAGTCACGTGTATCTGCACCCTGGAATATATAACGTTACCCTGACTATTTCAACGGAGAATCTTAGCTGCGACCTGTTGACAAGCGTAGTAAAGAAAAAGGTTAAGGTTGGCATGCGTGATTACTTCCACCTGGGAGGGCACGCATTTGCCGGATACTTCCCGGTCGACATCGGAACGGCATTCCTTTATAAAATAGAAGAAGACGAATTCATTCCCATCGACACCGTCGAATTCGACACCCTGGGCTATTATTTCTTCTACCAGCTGGTTGAAGGGAATTACAAGGTAAAAACCTTCCCTTCGACAAGTTCAGCCAATGCAGGTAAATACCTCCCGACATATTTCGGAAACGAACTCCTCTGGACCAAGGCCGAAATGATCAAACTGGCAGAAACCGGCTGGGAATATGATATCAGCATGATCCCGAATCATGACTATTCTTCGGGAACAGGCATCATTGACGGTCAGGTATCGTTCGAAAACAAAAATCCCATTGTAGAAAACATCGAGGTGATCCTGTTCAACGAGAACGATAACTGCCTGACATACATTAAATCGAATAAAGAAGGTATATTTGAGTTTTCCGGATTGCCATACGGTACGTATAAAGTCCTTGCCGAGGTTCCGGGCATGTATACTTACCCCACCATCATTGTGTTATCGCATGAAAACCCCTCCATCGAGGATATCAGTATCGTGGTATACAGCGAAGACATCCACTACGGCATCGGCGATGGACCCGGCATCATGTTCCAGGGGATTGGCGATCCGTATCCCAACCCGGCGAGAGACCATGTTAACCTGACTTTTAACCTGCATGAGAGCGGACAGATACAGGTGTTCATCCTCGACCAGGCAGGACAGGTGGCAGGCAAATACAGCAACCCTTATCTTGCCGGAGAAAACCTGCTACAAATGAACACCTCCGGTCTTGCGGCAGGCATATACAGGGTGATGGTGCTCTTTGGCAATGAAAAACAAGTGAAGTCCTTTATTAAAGTTAACTAAGCACTGAAGGCATATGCGTTAAAGGCATCCCGCCCATTTGTCCGGGGTGCTTTTTTCATTTTGCCCGATCGTGGGTCGCCTGCCACCACCAGATAAGGGGATGCCGGCAGGCAACCTTTAAGCATAGCCTCAGTCTTTTAAACAGTTGGGTTTTTTGATGGTTCCAGACCAGGAAATATTGGAAGGCTGCAAATCAGGGGATAGAGATGCTTTCGGCTTGCTGTACAGAAAATATGCAGCCACCATGCTGGGTATTTGTATGCGTTACTGTAAGCGGAGAGAGGAAGCTGAAGACGTGCTGCATGAAGGCTTCATCAAAGTCTTTAAAAATGTGGCCGGCTTCAGGGGCGAAGGTTCTTTCGAAGGATGGATCAAAAGGATCATGATCAATACCTCGCTGAGTTATTATCATGCAAGCCTGAAACATTATTTTCAGTCGGGTGTGGAAGAAATGGAAGACATACCAACCGATAATGAAGATGACGGTATTTACGGCAATGCCCCTTCCCGATCGGAATTGCTCACGCTCATCCAGGAGCTTCCGGATGGTTATCGCTTTGTGTTCAACATGTATGTTTTCGAAAACTTTTCGCATAAGGAGATCGCTGCAGAACTGGGCATTTCGGTGAACACATCAAAATCGCAGCTGGCAAAGGCCAGGCGGAAGCTGCAAAAAAGACTCCAACAGGATTATAAATTGCAACCCAATATCCGTTCAAAATGAAAAAAGGACGACATCACAGCATCGACAAGCTTTTTCATGACTCGCTGGATGGGCAGAGAATAGAGCCTTCGGCAGGGGTTTGGGAATCACTGAAGGCTTACATCCCTGCCACAGGTGGCAGCGGAGCCTTATTCTACCTGCTGTCGTTCGTGGCTGTCGGCACTTTTTCAGCCCTGCTTATCGGCAATGTGTTGAATGGCCCGACCGGGATCGCCTCAACAGGGAATTCATCAGAAATTCCTGTCACCACCTTATCTACAGAAGCCGGCCATCAACCGGCAACTGAAATGCAGGACCCTGAAAAAACGAATTATCCGGCGGAATTTGAAGTTTCGGAAAGCACGGAAGCCGGAGTTCCGGTCGACCATGAGATCCCTGTTCGGGGAGGGAATGCTGCAGCCGGAAGATCAGCCGTCGCTGCGCATGGCACAAGCACCAATGATATCGCAGGAGGTGAAAACCTTCGGCAGTACCTTAGCCTTAAGACCACAGCCCCATGCATGGGGTTCATCGTATCCGGAACCACGGTGGCGGCATCGCTGCAGACCGAAAGGAAAACGGGCCATCCCGCTTTCAGGTTTAACATGAAGGATGACTACGCCAGGAAAGCCGATATCGTTTTCGGTGCCGGCCTGAGCCCCGCCATAAATATTTATCCCGAAGGGCAAAACCGCAATGACTATTCGCTCGAACTGCTTGCCGCTTACGAGAAATCGCGCTTTATCGTCGAAACCGGCATCGGGGCCAACTACGCAAGCGAGGGCGCAAGGTACCGAGTCAATTATTCAAGTTACGACAGTGTAGG
>CAZHYA010000034.1:0-12673 GCA_964536525.1 uncultured Bacteroidales bacterium
GATCTCACGCAAGAAAGAGAGACAGGGCTGAAAGTGTTTCCTTTCACCTTCATGGATACGACCTTCAGCGATTATATGGGACTGGAGCCGGCGGAATACGCCGCTGCGGCCAAACCCATCATTGATGAAACGAAACAATGTGGCGGAACGCTCTGCGGCATCTGGCATAACTACGCCCTGGCCGATGATCCTGCAAGGCACGCCGCATTCAAGGAAATCATTAAACTGGCAGGCAAGGAATGATCAAGTACCTGAAATACGGGCATATCGATAAGGCGAAGTGGGACGACTGCATCAACAGGTCGTTCAACGGGATGATATTCCTGGTTCCTCGACATCGTGTGCGAGGAGTGGGAGGGACTGGTGGAAGGGGATTATGAACAGGTGTTCCCCATCAACTTCAGGCGGAAGGCAGGCATCAACATCATCTTCCAGCCATTCTTCACCCAGCAACTGGGAGTATTCTCCAGGAAAGAGCTCACACCCGAAGCCGTCAATGCTTTTCTCCGGGCCATACCGCAGAAATACCGTGTGGTCGACCTGAACCTGAATACGCATAACCAGCCCGACCTTGGCTCTTTTTCGTATACCCCGCAGGTGAACCATGAACTCGACCTCATCGGTGATTACGAGGAACTCAGGAAGAACTATTCGTCCAATACAAGACGAAATCTTTCCAGGGCCGAATCGTCGAACCTGCAGGTAATTAAGGGTATCAAGCCCGACGATGTGATCAGCCTCTTCAGGGCCAACCGGGGCAGGGGCATCAGGGTGCTCAAAGAAGCAAATTATATGAAGCTGAAGCGGTTGATCTATACCTGCATCTACAAGGGCATCGCGGAGGTTTATGGCGTATACACCGGCAACAACTCCCTGTGCGCCGGTGCAGTCTTCCTGCAGAGCAACAACAAGGCGGTATTCATCTTCTCAGGCTTAAGTGCTGAAGGCAGGGATAAGCGAGCCATGTTTCTGCTGGTGGATCATTTTATCAGGGCACATGCCAACAAGCACCTTACGCTCGACTTCGACGGGTCGAACGACGAGTCGCTTGCCCGCTTTTACAAGGGTTTTGGATCCACCCGTACGGAGTTCCCCGGGATATCGAAAAACAGTTTGCCCGGCATAATGAAAATTGCTTTTAATATTTACCGAAGGATAAGGTCGCGATAATTGCTTAAATTTGTGATGGTGATGTGCATCCTTAATTTTTCAGGCCAATGAAGATCCTCGTTTCAGAAAATATTAAGATCGCCATGGGTGCGATCTGGAGCCATAAGCTGAGATCATGGCTCACCATCGGCATTATCGCTTTCGGGATCATGGCCCTCGTGGGGATACTCACTTCCATCGATGCGGTGAAGTATTTCCTGGAGGAGAACTTCAGCATGATGGGCGCCAACACTTTTTCCATCCGCAATCGGTCCATGCGCGTGCATATAGGGGGGCAGTCGGCCAAAAGCGAATACTACAGGGACATCACCTACGACGAAGCCATGGAATTCAAGGAAAGGTTCGACTTTCCGGCCTCCACAGGTATCAGCATCTGGGGTACGGGTATTGCCACGGTAAAATAGAAATCGGAAAAGTCGAGCCCCAACGTGGGTGTGATGGGGGGCGATGAGAATTTCGTCGTCAATGCCGGCTTTGAGATCGGGCGGGGAAGGAATTTTTCCGCTGCCGAGCTGCGCGATGGCAGGCATGTGGCCATCATTGGCAGTGAAGTGGTTTCCTTATTGTTCAAAAACGATGAAGACCCCATCGACAAGGTCATATCCATTGGCCCCGGGAAATACAAGGTGATCGGGGTGCTCGAAGAAAAAGGTTCAAGCGTTGGGTTTTCCGGCGACCGCCGGTGTATCCTGCCACTGAACAATGTGAGGATGTATTTTTCGAGGCCCAACATGAATTATACCATCTCCGTGATGGCGGGCGATGCCCAGACCATGGAAGCGGCCATTGGCGAGGCTACGGGGCTTTTCAGGATCATCAGGGATGTCTCCGTGGGGAAAGAGGATAACTTCAGCATCATCAAAAGCGACAACATCGTGGAGATGCTCAACGACTTTCTGAAGGAAATACGCATTGGCGCCATCGTCATTGGCATCATCACCCTCTTCGGTGCCGTGATCGGCCTCATGAACATCATGCTGGTATCTGTTGCCGAGCGCACCAGGGAGATCGGGATACGCAAGGCGGTAGGCGCCAACAGCGCACGCATCCTTAACCAGTTCCTGGTGGAGGCCATCGTGATCGGTCAGCTGGGTGGTGTCTTCGGCATCATCCTGGGGATCGCAATAGGAAACGCCGTCTCGGGGATCATAGGGAGCGAGTTCATTATCCCCTGGGACTGGATCGCGCTTGGGGTAAGCCTCTGCCTGCTGGTAGCCCTGTTGTCGGGGATATTGCCGGCCATAAAAGCCTCAAAGCTCGATCCCATCGAGTCGCTGCGGTATGAATAACCGGCATTGGACGAACAGCATCAACATTTCTTATTTGATGTGGGCTGAGAAGTAGGCTATGCCCACCATCTGGTCGTAATAGGTTCCCGGCTCCCTGTAATATACCATAACGATATACTCGTTCTCGGCATCCCAGTGGTTGCCTTCGATCAGGCTGATGTCGCCGGCCGTGGTGCCATCCTCTAAAAAAACATAGGCATAGTTGTAAAACCCCTGCTTCAGGAACAGCTCCCCCCTATAAACATGGTCCTCGTAGTCGTAAACCATCATCGCCTCCTTGCGGAAGTCCCTGTCAGTGAGCGCCCCGAAAATATAGAGGTTGCCCGTCACCAGCGGGTGCTGATAAGGCAGGGTGAAGTGGACCCAGGCATAGTCGGCTTCGATATTACTGTCGTCGGCATCCTCTTTCTCGATGACGAACCTGCCGTTCAGGTCGTCATCCCTCACATACTGCTTAAAGGTCCTTCGCTCATCGGTGTGGAGGTAGATCTGGTTACCCAGATAGTTGTAATCGATCAGCGCGATCCGTTCCGACTGGTACCGCAGGCTCTTGATGTCGAACGACCGGAATTCGTTTCCACCGTCGAAGACCAGGTCTCCATTGAATTTATAGTCGAGCTTGCTGCCTACCGCCATGCGTGGCTGCACATTCGTTACGGCATTGTCCCACCGCCAGTTTTGCAGCACCATCACCTTCAGCTCACTGTAAGGATTCTGAACGATATGCTTTCCGGTATTGATCTCGAACTCGATCTGCTGACGGTAGTTCCTCTCTTCGACCTTCACCGGTGGCACCACCTGTCCGGTGATGGTCACCTTCTGGTCGGTAACCATAAACCTCCTGGTCAGCACAAGGTTCGAATCCACATCTTCCTGCTCATAAACTTTGAGGAGGTAATTCCCCGACCTGGTATATTCCATGTAATCGCCGGGGATGCTCAGCATGTAATTGGTATAGGCCTGAAGGGTATTGTACGATGAGGCATAGTCGCTGATCTCATCCTCGTGAAAGCCCCTGATATATTCCGACGGAGTAAGCTCCGATGGCTGCCACATGGCGTCGCAATGGATAATGGTGTAGCGGTAATCCTTAACATCGTCATCAAGGTCGTCGAATGAAAGGATGAGCCGCTGTCCGCTCTTGAGCCCAACAACCGGAGGCGACATCTGCCATCCCTCCCGGTATAGGATTACGCTCCTGATGTTCTCCTTGTAAACAAAATCCCTGTAGCGCAGGTAGTCTTTTGCAAAATAGTCATCCTCCTGCCCTGTGATCACGGGCAGGCCCGGCAACAAAACCACCACGGCCAGGAGGCTGAGAACATATTTATACCATCCGGTCTTTCTCATACTTTAAAAATAAGCCTGTTGCGCAAAAATAGTATTTATTGCAGTTTAAACGTAATCCATGATGCTTTCTCCATCCCTTTCAGCGGCTTATTTATAAGTATGTATAAATAAGCATGATGCATTAAATAAATAGAATTTACTAAATATATATTCCATATTTTTCTTAAACTTGCACCTTCGAAAATCATACATCCAGCAAGTATGTCCAATACATTTAAGATCAGGAAAGGCCTTGATATCAAATTGTTAGGCGAAGCCGAAAAAAAGATCCGGGAATTACCCTCCAAAAGCTGTGCCATCAAACCCCCCGATTTTCAAGGGGTGTTTCCAAAACTTCTCGTCCAGGAAGGCGATGAGGTGAAGGCCGGCACGCCTTTGTTTTTCGACAAATACAGGGAAAACATCGTATTCACCTCGCCCCTCAGCGGAAAGGTGAGCGAGATCAGGCGGGGTGCAAAGAGGGTCTTGCTGGAGGTTTCGATAGAGGCAGGGCCGAAGCAGGAGTTCATCGATTTCGGTGCCGGCGATCCGAACAAGCTCGACAAGGGGTCCGTCACCGCCAAGCTGCTTGAAAGCGGCTTGTGGCCGATGATCCGCCAGCGGCCTTATGCCATCATCGCCAATCCGGCCGATAACCCCAAGGCCATCATGGTCGCGGCATTCGACTCTGCCCCCCTGGCGCCCGACTTTGGCTTCATCGCTGAAGGCCGGCAGGACGACTTGCAGGCGGGCATCGACGCCTTGCGGAAACTCACCGGCGGTAAGGTTCACATTAACATCAGCAACAAACAATCATCTGAAATATTCAGCTATATTAAAGGCGCTGAGGTCAATATTTTCTCAGGGCCCCATCCCGCAGGGAATGTAAGCACACAGATCAACAGCATATCCCCCCTCAATAAGGGCGAGGTTGTCTGGTACCTGCGCCCGCAGGAGGTGCTTGCCATCGGCCACCTCTTCAGGCATGGCAAGGTAGACCCGACAAGGGTTGTTGCGCTCACCGGGTCGGAAGTGGTAAAGCCTGCATATTACAAAACCGTTATCGGATCATCCATCAGCGAGATGGTGAAAAACAACATCAGGGAAGGAAAACAGCGTTTTATCTCCGGCAATGTGCTAACCGGCAAGAGGATAGAGAAGGCAGGCTATGTCGGCTTTTATGATTCGCAGGTCAGCGTGATCCCCGAAGGCGACTATTACGAATTCTTCGGATGGGCCTCCCCGGGCTTCAACAAATTCAGTTTTTACCATTCTTTCTTTTCCTGGATGATGCCTGGAAAAAAATACAAGCTCGACACCAACTATCATGGGGGCGAGCGGGCTTTTGTGCTGACCGGGAAGTTTGAACAGGTGTTCCCGCTCAACATCTATCCTTTGCAGCTCATCAAGGCCATTATGGTTGAAGATATCGACCAGATGGAAAATTTAGGCATTTACGAAGTTGATGAGGAAGACTTTGCCCTGTGCGAGTTTATCAGCACATCCAAGATCAATATTCAGAAGATCATAAGGGACGGGTTGAACCTGATGATCAAGGAGATGAATTAACCGCATCCCATGCGTAACTCAAAACATAAACATATATAATATCAATGAAAGCACTCAGAAACTTTGTTGATAAGATAAAGCCCCGGTTCGAGAAAGGGGGGAAATTTGAAAAGCTTCAGTCAACTTTCGATGCTTTCGAGACTTTCCTCTTTGTCCCCAACAGGGTGACAAGCCTCGGCAGCCACATCCGCGATGCCAACGACCTGAAGCGTACCATGATCATCGTGGTCATGGCGATGGTTCCGGCACTGCTCTTTGGCATGTGGAATGTGGGTTTCCAGCATCACCTTTCGACAGGGGTCGACGATGCGGCCTTTTGGAGTAACTTCTGGTATGGCTTCGTGGTGGTCCTCCCCATCATTGTGGTATCCTATGTGTCGGGCCTTGCCACCGAATTCATCTTTGCGCAGTTGCGTGGCCATGAAGTAAATGAGGGCTTCCTTGTTACGGGGATGCTCATCCCCCTGGTCATGCCTCCCGACGTTCCATTATGGATGGTGGCCGTATCCACGGTATTTGCGGTGATCTTCGGCAAAGAGGTGTTCGGAGGCACCGGGATGAATATCCTGAACCCTGCCCTCACGGCAAGGGCTTTCCTCTTCTTTGCCTATCCTAAACACATGTCGGGCGACAAGGTCTGGATTGCAGGCCAGGGCGATGCAGTCTCAGGCGCCACGCCACTGGGCGATGCCCTCGCCAGCACGACGCTGCCCGGCAGTTCGCTCACGCTGCCCGACACCATGGACATGTTTTACGGCTTCATCCCGGGCTCTGTCGGAGAAACGTCGACGCTGGCCATCCTCATAGGGGCGCTCATCCTCATCTTCACAGGCATGGGAAGCTGGAGGATCATGCTTTCGGTATTTGCCGGAGGCCTCCTGATGGGATATATCTTCAACCTTGCTGGGACCAACGCCTACATGCAGGTATCGCCCTGGGACCATATGGTGATGGGCGGATTCGCCTTTGGTGCCGTATTCATGGCTACCGACCCGGTAACTGCCTCGCAAACAACAAAAGGCAAATATATTTATGGATTCCTGATCGGCTTCTTCGCCATCATGGTGCGGGTGTTCAATCCCGCCTATCCTGAAGGGATGATGCTGGCCATACTGCTGATGAACGTGTTCGCACCGCTGATCGACCATTATGTGTTACAGGCCAACATAAAGATGAGGAAGAAGAGATGGGCTACAGCGGAAATCAGTGCTTAACGAAATGAATGAGTAAAACAATATAAGAAGTCAACCATGTTCAGTAACAGGTACATTTTTATTTATTCCTCGGTGATGGTGATCGTCGTGGCAGCCATCCTGTCGACGGCTGCTATGGTGCTCAAGCCATACCAGGAAAGGAATGCCGCGATCGCCAAGATCCAGGGGATCCTGCAGGCCGCAGATACTACTGCCACCACTGAAAATGCCGAAGCACTCTTCGATCAGGTGATCCTGGAAGAGCTGGTGATCGATCAGGACGGCAAGGTGGTAGGAAGGTATGCCGACAGGCAATTCACCGAAGGGAGCGAGCGCGCTTTCGATATCAACCTGAAGACGGAATTGTACAACAAGAACCAGGGCAAGCCCTATAAGGTGCCCCTGTACCTCGCCGAGATCCGGGGTGAGCGCATTTACATCATCCCGCTGCTGGGCAAGGGGCTCTGGGGCCCCGTGTACGGCAATATTGCCCTGAAGGCCGACATGAACACCGTATTCGGTGCCGAATTTGGCCACGACAAGGAAACGCCGGGACTCGGTGCCGAGATCTCCACACGTGTTTTTGCGGAGCAGTTTGAAGGCAAGACGATATTCAACGAAAAAGGCGAGTTTGTTTCCATCACCGTGAAGAAAGGTGGCGTGGAAACCATGCCTGCCGCAGAGCAGGTCCACGGGGTGGATGCCATCTCCGGTGGTACCATCACCAGCGATGCCGTGACAAAGATGTTAAAGAATTGTGTTGGCAACTATGTTGCCTATTTTAAAAGCCAGGAATAAGATGAGTTCAGAAAAGAAAGAAAGGGAACCACTGTTTTCCCCGAAAAACCGCAAGCTGATCACCACTCCGCTCAACCGCGAAAATCCCATTACGGTGCAGGTGCTCGGAATATGTTCGGCACTGGCCGTAACCGCCAAACTTGAGCCTGCCTTTGTGATGGCCCTGTCGGTGATGGCCGTTATGGGTGTAGGAAACGTAGTAATATCAGTGCTCAGGAATACGATCGCGCCCAGGATCAGGATCATCGTGCAGCTGGTGGTGATCGCCTCGCTGGTGATCCTCGTCGACCAGGTGCTTAAGGCCTTCGCCTACGACGTGAGCAAGCAGCTTTCGGTGTTCGTAGGGCTGATCATCACCAACTGTATCATCATGGGCCGCTTCGAAGCCTTTGCCATGGCCAACAAGCCATGGCCATCTTTTCTCGATGGTATAGGCAATGCCTGGGGCTATGGCTGGATACTCATCGTGGTGGCCTTCTTCCGCGAACTGCTCGGCTCGGGCACCCTCTGGGGTTTAAAAGTGATCCCCGACGCGTGGTATATCGACAACGGGGGCTTCTACTCCAACAACGGGATGATGATCCTGCCACCCATGGCCCTTATCACCGTGGGTGTGATCATATGGGTGCAACGTAACCGCACGAAAGAACTGATAGAAGAAAATTAAAATTTAACAGCATAGCGCTATGCAGGAAATAATAAACATATTTGTAAAGTCCATCTTCGTCGACAACATGGTGTTTGCCTACTTCCTTGGTATGTGCTCATACCTTGCTGTCTCCAAGACGGTAAAGACATCCGTTGGCCTGGGGATCGCCGTGATCTTCGTGCTGGGCATCACCGTGCCTGTCGATTACCTGCTCAATGAATATCTTTTGTCGCCAGGTGCACTGGTGTGGCTGGGCGCCGATTTTGCCGATGTCGACCTCAGTTTCCTCTCTTTCATCATGTTCATTGCCGTGATCGCATCCATGGTACAGCTTGTGGAGATGGTGATCGAGAAGTTCTCTCCGGCACTCTATAACTCGCTTGGCATCTTTCTACCCCTCATCGCGGTGAACTGTGCCATCCTCGGTGGGTCGCTCTTCATGCAGGAGCGCGAATACCAGAGCATTGCCGAAGCCACCTCTTTCGGGCTGGGCTCCGGGGTGGGCTGGTTCCTGGCCATCGTCGGGATCGCGGCCATACGCGAGAAGATACGCTATTCCAATGTCCCCGCACCGCTGCGCGGACTGGGCATCACATTCATCATCACCGGCCTCATGGGCATGGCCTTCATGATGTTTATGGGAATTCAATTGTAAAACGATAACATAACTAAAGAAGTATAGCAATGCTTTTAGTCGTCGGAATCGGAACTGTCATCATCGCCAGCATCATCATCTTCCTGCTGGTGATCATTTTCCTTGTGGCCATGCTGCTGTTTGCAAGGAAGAAACTCACCCCGCAGGGCGAGGTTACGCTGACCATCAACGATGAGAAAAAACTGACCGTCAACCCCGGGTCCACACTGCTGTCGACACTCTCGGCACAGAAGATATTTCTTCCGTCGGCATGCGGCGGCGGAGGCACCTGTGCCATGTGCAAATGCCAGGTGCACGAAGGAGGCGGCTCAATTTTGCCTACGGAAGTGGGCTACTTTACCCGCAAGGAGCAACAGAACAACTGGAGGCTCGGCTGCCAGGTGAAGGTGAGGGAAGATATGAATATCTCCATCCCACCCGAAATATTCGGCATCAGGAAATGGGAATGTGAGGTGATCTCAAACCATAATGTTGCCACCTTCATCAAGGAATTTGTGGTTAAACTGCCGGAGGGCGAAACGCTCGATTTCAAATCGGGAGGCTATATCCAGATCGATGTGCCCAAATGTGAAGTCGACTACAAGGATATTCATGTGGAAGAGGAATACCGCGAAGACTGGGATAAGTTTAACATGTGGGACCTGAAGATGAAAAACCCGGAACCCATATTCAGGGCTTATTCGATGGCCAACCACCCGGCCGAGAACAATATCATCATGTTGAATATCCGCATTGCCACGCCTCCGTTCGACCGGAAAACAGGCGGCTTCATGAAGGTAAACCCGGGCATTTGCTCCTCTTATATCTTCTCGCGCAAGCCGGGCGACAAGGTGATGATTTCCGGCCCCTACGGCGAATTTTTTATCAAGGATACCGACAGGGAAATGATGTTTATCGGCGGCGGCGCCGGCATGGCGCCCATGCGTTCGCATATCTTCGACCTTTACAAGACCAAGAAGACCAATCGTAAATCCACCTTCTGGTATGGCGGCCGTTCGCTCAGGGAGCTCTTCTATGTAGATGAGTTCGAGGCCCTCGAGAAGGAGTTCGACAACTTTAAGTTCAACATCGGGCTGTCGGAACCCTTGCCCGAAGATAACTGGAAGGGATATGTGGGATTTATCCACCAGATGGTGATGGACGAATATCTGAAGAACCATCCCGAACCGGAAGAGATCGAATACTACATCTGCGGCCCGCCCATGATGAACGACGCCGTGCTCAAGATGCTCGACGACTATGGCGTACCGCCTGAAATGATCGCATTCGACGACTTCGGCGGATAATAAAAGGAACCCTTGTGGTTCAATGAATTTAAAATCACGGGTATTGAACCCTCCGACTTCGTCGGGATTGTTCGACTTACAGATTTCAGTTCGCTCCAGTTCTGAATCTTTGTCTCACGAATAACCACAGAGCTTACAAAGGGCAACACATCGTTTCACAAAGACTTTTGAGACAGCCTCTTTTTAGGGAACTTCCTCAAGGGATTTTAATTTAATTTTATCCCATGAAAAAAATCCTGCTTTTCCCCCTCACCCTGGTGATGCTTGCTTCCTGTCTTCCCAGAAAGTCCCAGGAAAAGATCACTTTCAGCGGCATGGCACAGGGTACCTATTATGCCGTTACCTATTTCGATGACAAGGGAAGGGACTTCCAGCCCCGGATCGATTCGCTCCTGCAGGCGTTCGACATGTCGGTGTCGATGTGGGAGCCCAACTCGGTGATCTCAAGGATCAACCGTGGGGAAGAGGACGTCAGCTGCGACTCGGTATTCATCAACATTTATTTCCTGGCAAGGGCCATTGCCGAAGAAAGTGACGGGGCATTCGATTATACCGTGGGACCCCTCGTGAATGCCTGGGGCTTTGGCTTCGAAGACCGGCAGAAGATCGACCGTGCCCTGGTCGACAGCCTGCTGACATTGGTTGATTACCGTTATGTGACCCTGGCAGGAGACCGGATCATCATGGAAAAGCCCGGCATCAGGTTCGACTTTAATGCCATAGCGCAGGGCTATTCTGTGGATCTGGTGGGAGAATTCCTTTCCTCCATGGGGATCACGAACTACCTGGTCGACATCGCAGGCGAAGTGCTGGCAGTAGCGGAGAACCCACAGGAAGGGAAGTGGGTCGTGGGCATTGAAAAGCCTGCTGAAGACGAACTATCGGAAAGACAACTGCAGGTCACGGTAAACCTCAAAGACGGGGCTATGGCTACCTCGGGCAGTTACCGCAAGTTTTACGAGGAGGACGGGGTCAGGTACTCACATACCATCGATCCTTCAACCGGCTATCCGGTCACGCACACGCTGCTGAGTGTTTCGGTGGTTGCCGGTGATTGTGGCACGGCCGATGCCTGGGCCACGGCATTCATGGTGATGGGCGTGGAAAGGTCGAAAGAAGTGTTGGCCGGACGGAACGACCTCGATGCATACTTTATTTACGCCGGAGAGGATGGATCAATGCAAACTTTTGCCACCGAAGGGATGAAGAAGATATTAAGAAAGTAACCAAAAATAATGTATCCGGAGGGGAATTCGGCCCGGTACGCGGCGCCCTGAACTTCTGTCACTTATTCTCGCATGAGTCACCGCCATCGGTCCTGCCGCAGGTGCATCCGATACGTTCTCCCGTATCAGGGTCGACACTGCTGCATTGTTTTTTGAATTCACCGCCTTTTTTCAGGAACATCTTGATGGCAATGCCGGAGATGGCAATTGCCAGCAGGACAACAGAGATCAGGATCATTGTGACTTCAGGTGCCATGGTAGTATAACTGCTTTTAAAAGAGGAACAAAGATAAGCACAATTTGTTTGGAAAGAAGTCTGAATTGCACATAAAATCCGGTGAAAAGCGAGGTTGCCGGGTCAGCCCTGCTGCCCTTCGATGGCCGCGAGGATGATGCCCGTTGCCACGGATGCATTCAGCGACTCTGCCCTGCCGGTTTTGGGGATGGAGATCCTGTGGGTGGCCAGCTTTAGCACCTCCGGCCTTATCCCCGCCGACTCATTCCCGATCACGTATATCCCTTTGCCGGGTTTTGCTTCCCAGATGGATTGGCCATCGAGCACGGTGGCATAAACCGGAATTTCCTTTCCCGCCAGCTGCTCTTCCAGCCTGGCGTAATATACCTTCACCCTGGCGATGGAACCCATGGTGGCCTGCACTACCTTGGGATTATATACATCCACGCAATCATCGGAACAGATGATCCTGTCCACCCCGAACCAGTCGGCCGTGCGGATGATGGTTCCCAGGTTGCCGGGGTCGCGGATACCGTCGAGGGCCAGGGTCACATCGGCAGCGGTGCCGGTATTTCCATCGTCCATTTCAGGGATCCGGCACAGCGCCAATGCCTTGTTGGGTGTGGTCAGGTTGCTGATGCGCTCAAGCTCTCCGGGGCTGACCTCATGAAGGTCGACGCCTGCGTTTCTGGCCCTTTCCCTGTTGTTTTCCACCCAATCCTTCAAGGCATACACCGACTTCACCCTGATGGCCGATCCCATCAGCTCCTGCACGATCTTCTGCCCTTCAGCCACGAAAAAACCGTGTTCCTTCCTGAACTTTTGTTGCCTGAGCGACTGGATGAGTTTTATCTGGTTGCGGCTGATCAACGGCTCAATGTTGAATGATTAATTTTTTATTTCGAATTATCCGCTTCGCGGGACTTACCTGCTAATGGGTTTTGGTCATCGATGCAGGGATAAGCAGGATGAAGTCGGCAATGCCTTCGTTTTCCTCATTAAGGCTGTCGGTGCTTTCCTGTTCAACGCTGGCAATGGTCATGATGTTGAGTCCCGGCCTGTATTGGTTGAGATACCAGACGATACCCTCGAAATTATTGCTGTGGTAAGTGCCGTTGAAATGGATGCACTGCTCACCGTCTTCCAGGCTTTCGAGCAGGAAATAGGCCATGCTGGCATCCTTGATCGCCTGTGCTTTCGGGAAATTTTCGTTACTGTGCCCACCCATGCCGCCGCCCCTACCACCCATCCTGCCGCCACCCATGCCGCCACCC
>CAZHYA010000035.1:0-5796 GCA_964536525.1 uncultured Bacteroidales bacterium
AGATTTTGAAATGTAATCCCGGGCATTTCCCCATCATTGCAAGAAAATTCATATTCGCATTCTCCCATTACTTGCCCGGCCCTTAGCCACCGTTATTTCCCGGAAGCTGAGCCATGAGTCTGCCAATGGTGTTTATCAGCAGCATGAAGTGTTTAAATACCTGATGGAAAAGGGCAGCGGAACCGTTTACGGAAAGTTGCACAATTTCGGACACATCAGAAGTTATGATGATTTCCGTAAGCTTGCACCCATCGTGGATTATGAAGTCCTCAAGCCATTCATCGAACGTGCTTCGACCGGTGAAAGGGATGTACTATGGCCTGGTTTGCCGAAATATTTTGCGACCACCAGCGGCACCACCTCCGGGAGCAAATACATTCCCATTACTCCTGATTCGATCCATAATCACATCAACACCGCCCGTAACGCCTTGCTGTTGTATATGAAGCGATCGGGCAATTACCGCATGGCTGCCCACGGAATGATCTTTCTGCAGGGGAGCCCGGTACTGGAGAAAAAGGGCGTGATCCCTGCAGGCCGCCTTTCAGGTATTGTTGCCCATCATGTTCCAGCATACCTGCAGAAGAACAGGATGCCCTCATGGAAGGCCAACTGCATCGACGACTGGGAAACCAAGGTAGATGCCATCGTGGAAGAAACCCTTAAAAGGCGTATGTCGGTCATCAGCGGCATCCCTTCCTGGTTGCGTATGTATTTCGAAAGGCTTGTGGAGCATACAGGCAGGCCTGTCGGTGAGATCTTTCCTGACTTCAGCCTGATGGTTCACGGTGGCGTAAACTATGAACCTTACCGCTCCGTGATGGAAAACCTTATCGGAAGGCCTGTCGACACGATTGAAACTTATCCGGCATCCGAAGGCTTCATAGCGTTTCAGGACTGTGGCGAAGGGGAAGGCCTGTTGCTCAATGTGAACAGCGGCATTTTCTTTGAATTCATCCCTGTTTCGGAAGTGGATGCGGCGTCACCTGTGCGAATCAGCCTTGAGGAAGTTGAAACAGGGACGGACTACGCCATGGTGCTCAGCAGCAATGCCGGCCTGTGGGCTTATCTGTTAGGGGATACGGTACGTTTTGTCAGCCTGAGTCCATACCGGTTGCTCGTCACAGGCAGGGTTTCACAGTATATCTCTGCTTTTGGCGAACATGTGATCGCTTCCGAGGTTGAAGAAGCGCTGGCCGAGATGAGCAGTGCTGCCGGGGCAAGGGTAAATGAATTCACTGTGGTTCCGCAAGTCAGTCCTGCCAGCGGGCCGCCTCATCACGAATGGCTCATCGAATTCGAGAAAGAGCCCCCGTCGGTCGACGAATTCGCCTCCGGCCTCGATCTGGCCATGAGGAAAAGGAATCATTACTACGACGATCTTGTCGGCGGAAAAGTGCTGGGGCCATTAAAGATCACGAAATTGCCCCCTGGATCTTTCAGGGATTTCCTGAAACTTAAAGGAAAGCTTGGAGGGCAGAATAAGGTGGTGCATGCAGCCAACCGGCGCGACCAGGCCGATGAGCTGCTCGACATGGTCAGTAGGCAAAACCCTCCTCCATCATCTTCCCGATGAAGACCCTGAAGACTTCTATGCCCACCCTCAGATCTTCAATATCCATGTATTCATCCGTATTGTGAATCGAGCTGATCTGCTCCATGCTCATAAAAAAGGGGTTTAACCCGTACACCGGATAACCCTTTTCCCTGAAATAGTTATTATCGGTTGTGGCAGGGAACAGCACCGGGATCACTCCGGCATCGGGGAATACATCATTTATTGATGCCGCCATGACATGGAAAAAGCTGTCGGGCTCGGTGATCAGGGCCGGGGGGCCTTCTGAAATGATCCGTACCCGGAATGCGGTATCATTCAAGACTTCCCTGATGTCAGAGATCATCTCCTCCGCCATGACCCCCGGCAGCAGCCGGCAGTCGAGATGGGCATGGGCTTCGGATGAATGCTGGTTCACACAGCCCTCGGGGTTGTGGAGATGGGTGAGGGTAACGGTATTGCAGGCCAGTGCGGCAAGCCTGGGCTCTCTCTTCACATACTTCTTCAGGACTGAGCGAAAGGGGAAATGGTCAATATTCCGGATCGCAAAGCCCCTGAAACCGCCCCTGATCTCACCAATACTCCGGAACATCAACATCGAGGCATCATTGAATTCGATCTTAAGGGGCATATCTATCACGCGGTTAAGGCCCCTGATGAGTTTAAGGTTGGGATAGCTGCCTCCGCTGGTGGATGCATGGCCAAACACTTCGCCACTGATGCTGACCTCCAGCCAGAGCATGCTTTTGTCGGCAATGGAAATGCCGAATACCGGGCCGTCAATACCCAGAAGTTCCATATCTTCAAATCCACAGCTGCCTTCCCCAATGATCACTGCCGGATGCAGTATATCGAGATATTTTTCTGCAATGATGGCGCTTCCCCTTTGTCCCCCCGTCTCCTCACCCGATACGGAGAGGATGCTCACATTATAGGGCAGATCCTTTTTTTTCGAGTGCGAGATGAATTCCGAGGCTGCCATCACCTGGATCACGGCAAGGCCTTTGTTGTCGATAGTACCGCGGCCCCAGACCTTCTCTTCAGCCATGGCACCTGAAAAGGGAGGATAGGTCCAATCACCGGGTTCACCGGGATGCACCACATCAATATGGTTGAGAAAAATGATGTTGGGTTTTTCGCGTTCGAGCGGATAAAGGGAAGCCACAAAATTGATCCCTTCTTGATCGCTGTCGAAGGTCCGTACATGAAATCCCATGCGGTCGCAATAATCCATCAGGTATCTCCCTGCAGGGGCTTCATTTCCCGATTCTGACGGGATCGAAACATAGTCGCTCAACAGGGTAAGTGCTTCCGGCAGGAGTGAAACATCCGGTTCCCCTTCGGGGCCCGCCGCCGGCATCTGGGCAGATGCAACGCCATGCATGATGAACAACACCAGCACGATCAACACGAATTCATGAATTGGATCGGTCAGCTTCAAGATTAAAAGTATCTGGTTTGTACGTGGCTAAAATACAATTTTACCTGAAACAAAACCAGACATCATTCCGGGCGGCAAACCCATTTCCTTTTCTGTTAACCGAAAAGGTATTACTTTAGGGAAATGATCTAATCCACCATGGCCATGGAAACAAAGAAACGCAAAACGCATCCGTTCATCGCAAAGATCCTCCGGCCTTTACTTACCGGGATCTTCATGATATTCCCCCTGGTAATCACCATCGTCGTGATCATCTGGTTCATTAAATTCATGGCGGGGCTTATGGGACCTGACAGCGGTTTCGGCGGACTGCTGCAATCGGTCGGGCTCACCCTTGTCAGTAATACTACGGTGGCTTACCTGATCGGATTATGCGCAACGCTCGTATTGATTTATTTTCTGGGATTACTTGTACAGGCCGGCCTGCGCAAGCAATGGAATTCACTCACTGATGCCGTGATGAGCCGCATTCCGCTGATCAAGACCATCTACGACGCCTCAAAAAAACTGACCAATCTCTTCGAGGCAAAAGACCAGCCCGACATGAGGGCCATGAACCCGGTGATGTGCTATTTTGGCGGGGAAGGTGGCACGGCCGTGTTGGCGCTCCTGACCTCCCGGGAGATCATCGAGATCGATGGCCATGATTACTATTCGATCATGATCCCCACCTCGCCGGTACCCATCGGCGGCGCCATATTATATGTTCCCGTAAGCTGGGTAAAAAAAGTTGATTTCGGGATCGACGGACTCGTGAATATATACGTTTCGATGGGCGTGACCGGGCCGGAATATCTCAAGAAAAAGCCTGTGGAATCAAGGGAATGAAACCCCAGAACAAGCTATGGAACCTATTCCGCAGTAAAACTGCGGAGTATTATACCCTCCGACTTCGGGATTGTTCGACTTACAGATTTTAATTCGCTCCACTTCTAAAATCTCAGTCTCACGAATAAAGTACCATCCGTCGAATCCGGATTACAAAAAAAATTTCACGAATCGTTCCAAAAAATACGCAACCAACGAAACACTTTCGTAAATTTGAGACATAGCTAACCAAACACATAACCTTATGAAAAAACTCCTTGCGCTGGTTGTCATACTGGGTATGGCAGCACCTGTGACGGCACAGGAACTCCCTTCACTTTCGAAGATATTAACGGATTATGGCACAAAGCGGATGCCGGATGGGGAAGTGTACCTTGTTGATTCCATGTTCGCTTATGTTTTTGATCCGGCAATGCCGGACTCATTCCTTATCCAGAAACAATACTTCGGATATGCTGATTTTGAAAAGATCCTCGTCGACTCGAGCCTTGCCCGCTATTTTGACACCACGCAGTGGATGTATTACGATAAAAGGGAATATACTTATGATGCCATGAACCGCCTGGTCAGGAGAACGCAATACCTGGGCAACCTGATGGTCAATGTATGGTTGCCTGAGGAGCAGTACACGCACAGCTACCTTGACAACAGCCCCCTGATCGAATACAGCCTTATGAAAAATTATAATTCTGTCAATCAATCCTGGGAAAGAAGGGATAGTACCTATAACACCTACGATCTGTTGCAGCAGAACGACTTCTCGTACCGTTACATCTGGGACGAGGGCCCTGGGGTATATAAGATCACTGAATACCACCATTATGCCTATAACGCACAGGGCCTGCTCACCGGCGATACGATCTATTCCTACTGGACCCCGGGCATTGCCAGGCAGAGCTATCTGCGTGTTTACACCTATGATGCCAATGGGAACGAACTCACACACACGGCATACAACTGGAATGAGGCCACAACGGAATGGGATGAGGTTGAAAGGCACGTAAACACTTACAATGCCCTCGGGAACCGGATATCGAACTACCGCTACGAATGGGATGATGATCTATCCCAGTGGGATAACATCGAACGCGGCTTTTTTACCTATGACGAGCATAACAACATGCAACTGTGGATGTACTGGGAAAAGGACGAGGATACCGGGATATGGGAAAAGGACTTCACCATGAAATTATTCTGGAGCCTGCATACCGTGATCGACATAGTGGAACCTTCGGTTTTCGATGAACTTTCCTTTTACCCAAACCCGACGGGCGGGCTCATCAACCTGAGGTCGGCTTCCGACAGGATCATCAGCATTTACGACTTGAGCGGGAAATTGCACCATAGGTCGGAGATCGCTGCGGGCGACAACACCCTTGACCTGAGCCGGCTGAAACCCGGCCTCTACCTGCTCAGCACGGATAACGGTCAAACAAGCTGCAAGATCGTGATCAGATAGTCTACTTTGGCAGGATTCTTTACACAGGAGTGAATTCCCGGGCTAGAAAGGTATTTCTTATTGCGGATTAGCCTGTTTTCATTGTCCATGTCGGCAGGGAGAAACTAAGCAGGAGAAAAAACAGGGAAAGATCATAAGGGGGGAAGGCCGTCGATGCTGATCCCCATGCGGGCAGCGCGCAACCTCCACTTTTCCCTGGCGGCGATGCGCAAGTCCTCTATGTCATCCATCTCATCCACGATCTCGATGCCGAGGATCGTCTCGATGATATCCTCGAGGGAAACAAGTCCGGAGGTGCCACCGTATTCATCCACGACCAGGGCAATATGTTCTTTTTCAGTGGTAAGCACGTGATACACTTCCGGGATCGGAAGGTTTTCATAAACGATGGCAATATCCCTGGCAAACGACCCCAGGGTTTGGTCTGCATTTCCTTCGATCAGTTTCACCAGCAGGTCATCCTTGAGGAAGTAGCCCGAGATATCATCCAGCGATTCACGGTAGACGGGGATG
>CAZHYA010000035.1:5806-10993 GCA_964536525.1 uncultured Bacteroidales bacterium
CCCGGCCTTCATGCTATCCGGGGCGGCAAAGATCACGGTGCGCGGGGTCATGATATCCTTTGCCTTGAGCTTGTCGAACCGGGCGATATTCTGTATGATCCTGGATTCGCTCTTCCTGAGCAAGCCTTCCTCGAGGGCCATCTCGGCCATGACGTTGAGGTCGGCACGGGCCAGCACAGCCTTTTTCTTCTTAATATTGAACATCCTGGTAATAAGCTGGCTGATGATCACAAAAGGATAGAGTACCAGCATCAGGAATCGCAGCATATACACGGTAAACTCCGAGAGGCTCACCCAGTAATTGGCCCCGATGGTCTTGGGAATGATCTCCGAAAACACAAGGATAATAATGGTAAGTATGGCCGAAACCAGGGTAAGGTATTCATTGCCCCATAGTATCTGTGCCTGTACCCCGACACCGGCGGCGCCGAGGGTGTGGGCAAAAGTGTTCAGGGTAAGGATCGCTGCCAGCGGCCTGTCGATGTTCTCCTTGAACTTCTTCAGCCATGTGGCATATCCCTTCCCTTCGTAAAGTTTCTGTTTTATGAAAGAAGGGGTAACACTCAGGATCACTGCCTCCATCACCGAACACAGGAAGGAGAATAAAAGCGCGATCAACAGGTATACCAGCAAGAGGAACATCCTGCAAAGTTAGCAAACGGCCTTGAAAAGCCAAAATTAATGTCCTCTACAAGTGTTGATCCGCTCACCAAAAGAAACCTGTAAATCATAAATTGCCATTCGCCGGAACATAAATGAACCTGTCGGGAAGGAACCTTACCGTTATCCTGCTTCCCCTGTCAAAGCCAAGTTGCATGATCATCTCCTCCGGAACGGATTTATGGAGGATCAGCCCGCAGTCGATCCTGATCTCAGGATTTTCAGGCAGCCTGATAAGATCGCCGACCAAAGCTTCAAAACAGGGTTCATCTCCGGTAACAGGACCATGGACCAATTCAATCGATCGCTCGGGGATGATCACCCCGGCATCATTTCTCCCAGCCCCGGCATTAAGTGTTTCTTTGAGCCGGACGGGGATTCCGTCGCCCCTGACCGGTAATTCGAAGAAGTTCCTTCTGCCGGTAAAACTGGCAACGAATGCAGAACCCGGCCGGTCGTAGATCTCCCTGGGGGTTCCTGACTGGATGATCCGGCCCCTGTCGATAATGGCGATATGGTCGGCAAGCGCAAAGGCTTCCCTGAAATCATGGGTGATGTGCATGATGGTCATTCCCTTGCGGTTGATATTGCGCAGAAGGTTGCGAATACCTTCGCGAAGCTGGATATCGAGCGACGAAAGTGGTTCATCCAGCAGCAGGCACTGTGGCTGAAGCACGAGTGTGCGGGCAACCGCTACCCGTTGCCGCTCACCTCCGCTGAGGCTACCCGGCTTCCGGCCAAGAAGGTGCCCGATTGAAAGTTCTTCGGCAATGGCATTTACCCGCCGGCGCATTTCTGCTTTCCTGATCTTCTTTTTCCTGAGCGCATAGGCAATATTGTCCCTTACGCTCAGGTGCGGGAAAACTGCACCATCCTGGAAAACAAAGCCAATGTCGCGATGCTGTATGCCTTTTTTGGTGATGTCATTTCCATTGAGCAGCATGCTCCCCGACCTGGGCGTTACCAGCCCGGCAATGGTCTCGAAGAGGATGGTCTTGCCGGCACCCGAAGGACCCAGCAGGATGAAATAACTTCCTTCATCGATATGCAGGTTGATATCCTTCAACCAGAAGTTACCCAGCCGGCAGTCAATATTTCGGATATCAAGCATCTTTCGTTCTCTTTTCAAGGGTGATCCACCTCAGCGCCAGGAAGAACAACAGGCATACGGTCACGAAGATCACCGACACCGGCTGTGCATACTTAAGGCCGAACTGGCTGAAGCGTTCATAGATGAGCACAGGTGTGACCATGGGGTGATAGGCCACCATCACCACCGCGCCGAATTCGCTCATGCCCCTGCCGAACATGAGCACGAAGCCGGACAGTATGCTCCGCCAGGCCAGGGGAAGTGAAATGGTGAAAAATACACGGGTATGCGAAGCCCCGAGGCTGAGCGCGGCTTTCTCGTAGCGTTCGGGCACCGCCCGGAAGCCGTCGCGGGCAGCATTGATCAGGAAAGGAATGCTCACATACGACATGGCCAGCGCGATCCCCACAGGGTGCCCTACCATGTTCAGGCCAAATAAAGCGGCAATATCCCCCAGGAAGGTATCCCTCGAAATGAAGAGCAGGATGGCGATCCCCGCAGCGGAATGGGGGATGACCACCGGCAGGTCGATCAACGCGGTAAGGATCCGCTTTCCGAAGAAATCCTTCCTGGCCAGCACATAGGCCAGCGGGATCGAAAAAATAGCAAAGAACAGGGTGCCAAAAAAGGAAATGGCAAGGGTCAGGCCAATGCTTTCCTGCACTTCAGTGTCGAACAGCGTTTCACTGAACATCCCGGCATCCGTCTGCAGGAACATTCCCAGCAAAGGCCCTATGATAAATACCAGCGCAAGGCCGCCCAGGAAGATGAGCAGCAGGTTGAAGAGGCTTATGTGGGTCTTGGTCATGGTTTTCTGATCAGGTTTAAGACCTCTTGATGTAATGGCCCTGCAGCCACGACTGATCTTATTTATGCTGTCCGAAATAATAAATATCCGTGATCCCTTTCACGGCCCGGTCGGAGAAGAAATCCCCTGCCGGGAAAAGCCTGAAAATACCGTTATCGGTCACCTCGGGATGGCAAATGAGGAGCACCTCCGACTGGTCGTTTCGGTTCATCACCTCGGAAAAGGTAAACACACTCCTGTAGCCGTCTTTGGCCACCACGAGGAAGATCCCATTCATCAGGCTCTCCCTGGTAAATGGTACGTGACGGCCCAGTATTTCTTTCAGCATAACCCCGGAGAAGGGTTGGGTGCTGTGTATGCCCCTGCCCCTGCCATAGAAAATGGTGTGGTAATCCATCACCATCAGGTCGGAAGGATTTTCATCGAGGGTTGCAACCGTGACCTCATCCACATGAATCTTCAGATCAGGAGAATATAAAGGTTTAAGGCCCTTAACCGTTTCGAACGAGCGCGGATAGGAATACACGCTGATCCTCACCGGAGATGAAATATTCCTTTCGGTGATCAGGTCGGTACCCACCACCAGCTTGCTACGCTCCGGCAATGTCCAGAGGTCTTTGGTCTTCGAAGGTACGATACGCATTACCCTTGTGGCAATGAGGATCTCGTGCAGGTGATTCGGATAATAGATCTCTCCCCAGCTCAGACAGGTCTTTTCACCGGCCTCATTCTCGACTTCAACGTACAGGTCGATGATGGGATTGAACTCTTCGGCGTTGGCTTTCCGCAGGATCCTCTCGTTGAGGATGTCGAAGAGGGAATACCCATCATAGCGATAGGCCCCGACGAAGCTGTCGCCCTCTTCACTGAGCAGTGTTTCCTTAACAATGACCGAATGCAGGGGCAATCCGGCAAAGTCGACGGCACCCGGATTGGCAACCTCTCCTTCAACCCTTAGCGGACTCACCACAAGATCATAGACCAATTCGTTATCATAGAAATTGTTGGTGCGGTCAGTTGAGTCAACTGCCTGTTTGATATCGTTCGTGACGATTTCCTCCTCCACCTGAACGGTGCAGGAGTTCAAAAGTAGCAGGAAAAACAGCATGGCGCTGTTCAGGAATGTTTTAATCACAGTCTTTTGCATATTTCTTCAGTTTTTCAGGGATATGTACATATTGGTTCGAACAATCGGGGATTACGGATGCCTGGCCCATGTCCTCCATAATCATCCGGCCCCGGGGCCCAAGCATAAAATCAACAAAATTGATGGCAAGATCATATTCGGGCGCATTGAGCGGTATGGTGAGGCCGTAAATCATGGCTTCGCCGGTTTTGGTGATGACCTCACCGCTCCTTTTTCCGGAAACATCCACGGTAACCCCAGCATAATGCGCTGACATTGCAGGCGACTCCAGGTTGACCTCTTCCGGCAGTAAGATATATTTCAATCCATGCTGTAAGGCTACCGACCGGTAAATGAAAATATAATCGATGGCGTGTGATTCGAGCAAGGCAAGCAGATCGGTTTCCTTCGGGCGGATATATGCGTTGTCCTTGTCGAGCATGATCCCGGCAAATCCCGGTAAGCCATAATGGCTCTCCGATAACTTCAGGCTCAGCACGGTACGGTAACCGCAGGGATCAAGGTCGGGGTCGGACCTGCCATACAGCACATCAGGCCTGGCCAGGACATCGGGCCAGTTTTGTGCATTCACACTGTCGTGGTATATTGACCTTCCGGTAAACGCAATACACATTTCGTTCGATGCAAAGTTGATATTCCAGGCGGCATGTTCCGGGATCAGCAGGTCTTCGATCACCGTATAGTCGGCCGAAGCGAACACATCACAATCCTTTCCCAGTTCCGCGATCTTGCGCGCACACTCACGGCTGCCCGCCCCCTCAAGCAAGACCTTTACGTCGGGATGGCTGTTCATGTATGCCTTGCTGATCGCTTCCATCGGCACACTGAGGCTCCCTGCATGGAACACGATAAGCTTATTCTGCTTCGACCCCCCGCATCCGGGAATCAAAAAAACCAGCAAGACTGTGATGCTGATAAGGGCCAATCTTTTGAATGCGTTATGCATGTTCTTGCAATTCGATCACAATGTTATAATTTTTATTTCAAATACGATGGCTGTCAGGCCAATTTCTTTTAGATGCAATACCTGGTTTCCTATCGTCAAAGTCCCTATTTTTGCAATATAAAACCACGACACAATGGCAATCACCGATTTTCTCATCACCAAGATCATTGCCACGCTCGGTCCGGCTTCATCCGGCCGGGCCATGATCAGGGAACTGGTCGAAGCAGGGGTCCGGGTCTTCAGGATCAACTTCTCGCACGGCAACTTTGGTGATTACGACCAACTGGTTGAAAATATCCGCATGGTACAGGAAGAGACCGGCACCTATATTTCCATCCTGGGTGATCTTTCCGGGCCGAAGATCAGGACCGGGAAAGTGATTGACGGCGGGGTGATGCTCAGGGAAGGCGATGAGATCCGGTTTGTTAAAGGAGAGATCCTGGGTGGCTCGACAGGGAATGAGTTGAATTTTTCCACTACTCTTCCCTCTTTCATCGACGAAGCCGGGCCGGGAGCGCGGATACTCCTCGACGAGG
>CAZHYA010000035.1:11003-12519 GCA_964536525.1 uncultured Bacteroidales bacterium
ATCGTGGTGCTGGTGGCCATCGCGTGCTTTGCGATCTCCAACTCGCTGCTGGTGGAGCGCAAGGAGCAGACGCTGGCGTTCGTGATGAGCCTGCCGGTGTCTCCGCTGGATTTCACCCTGGCGAAACTGGCCGGCAACCTGCTCACCAGCGCCAAGGGGATCAACCTGCCCGAAAGCCGGCTCAGTGTGCCTTCACTTACGGAAAAAGACCATGAATGTGTTGATTACGCCGTTAAAAGGAAATTTGATTTCCTTGCCCTGAGCTTTGTACGCAGCGGGGATGATGTCAGGGAATTAAAAAAATTGCTCACAAGTTACAAGGTCAGGCCTGAAGGCCTTGACATCACCGGCGGCGACCTTGGGTTTTCAACCCTTTACGACGACGATTATATCCCGGTGATCAGCAAGATCGAGAAGCCCCAGGCCATCGATAACCTGGAAGAGATCCTGGAGGAAACCGACGGAGTGATGGTAGCCCGGGGCGACCTTGGCGTGGAAATGGACCTGTCGGAAGTGGCGATCCTGCAAAAACATATTATCCGGAAATGCAGCGAATACGGCAAGCCGGTGATCGTGGCCACCCAGATGCTGCAAAGCATGATCCACGAACCGGTACCCACCAGGGCGGAGGTGTCGGATGTGGCCAATGCCATCATCGACGGGGCCGATGCCGTAATGTTATCGGGTGAGACCGCAGTCGGGAAATACCCTGTCGGGACCGTGAAGATGATGAACCGTATCGCATCAAAAACGAATGCCTATATCAAAACCCTCGATGCCTCATCCGAAAAGCTGATCAGGTACAAGGGACCCCTCAACCGCAAGGCCACCATGGCGCGGGGGGTGCACCAGATGGCCCGGGATATCAAGGCAAAATTCATCATTTGCTGGACCAATTCCGGGGGAAGCAGCGTTTTCCTGTCGCAGCAACGCATGGAAGTACCGTTGATCGCCTTCGGCGAAAACAGGAAGAGGCTTCAGCAACTTTCGATCCTGTACAGCATCACCCCCATGTTCATGGAACAGCCCGAATCGGGTAGCCAGTTCATTTCCAGGATCAATGATCTTCTGCTCGAAAACCAATGGGCGCGTGAAGGCGATCCCGTGATTATCGTTGCCAGCGACCCCATCAGCCGAAGGGGGATCACCAACCGGGCGGTGATCCACTATGTAGGTGAACGGATGGATTTACCGTACTCCCGCGACTGGACCTAAAAATGTAATACGATTTCCCGCCAACATTATAGATATTTTCTATGCTTCCATATATATTATCAATTTGACTGATATTTATATAAGCCGTATTTTTGTAGAAAATTATGAATCATTAAAACAAAACGTTATGAACACGATTGGACTGAACAAGGATAAGTCTGCAAAGCTTGCAGAAATGTTGAACGACCTGCTGGCCAATTACCAGATATTCTACACCAATGTCAGGGGATTCCACTGGAATATCAAAGGTGAGAAGTTCTTCGAGCTTCACATGAAGTTTGAGGAGTTATACGACGACCTG
>CAZHYA010000036.1:0-12234 GCA_964536525.1 uncultured Bacteroidales bacterium
TGACGCCTTTCACCTTATCAGCACAAACGTGGATTTCAGCACCGTATTTTCGCCCGCTGTGCTGCGGTAGCTCAGCACGCAAACATAAACGCCTGCAGGTGCATCGCCCCCGTCAAGGGTGCCATCCCATCCGAGGCCGAAATCCGGGCTGCTGTAGAACATCTCGCCCCAGCGGTTATAGATATCCATCCGGTACTCGCTGAACGCTGCAAAGCTGCCCGCGGGCCTGTATACCGGGTTTCTCCCCCCCGGGGTGAAAGCGTTGGGAAGGATGAGTTCGGGCGTGTATTCGATCAGGATCACATTCGACTGGCTGTAAAGACCGGCATTACCTGCGGCCACGGCCCTTACAATATAACTCAGCCTGCTCAGTCCGGCCGAAAGGGCTGAAATGTCGTCCTGGTATGAGAGGACCGTCGCTGAAGTTTGCCCGGTCAACACGAACGACCCATCGTCGTCCACGGCACGGTAAACCTCATAAGCCTCCACGCCTGCAGGCCAGCCTTCGAAAGCATTCCAGCTCAGCTCGTTGTATTGTCCCTGTCCTTTCATGCCTTCAAGGAGGATGGTCCTGAGCGTCGGTGACGGAAGCACCTCGTTGCCGCAGCTGTCGGTGAGCGTGGTGCGGTAATAATAGCTCCGGCTGTTCACCTCAGCGGTAAGATCGTCGTAAAACAACTGTTCCTCACCGGATAAAGCCAGCTCCTCCAGCAGCTCAAACGGGCCGGAAGCATCATCGGCGCGATAGATGTTCAGGAAAGGGACCCAGGCAAAGGTATCGGGCAGGAGCGTAAGGGTAACATAAGCGCTTTCCTCAACGGAGGCGTTCCCCAGCCGGTTGTCCACAGGCTGCCTGTATTGCCAGGTGTTCCGTTCCCTGATGCATGAGGATGATGTGACCTCCAAACCTGCGCTGAAGGCCCTGACGAAATAACTGTAGTTCCTGCCGGTGTCGAGGCCGGTATGGTCGAAGGTGGTGATGCCGGCCGCTACGGTACCCAGTATGCTGAATGCACCTCCGTCGACAGCATAGTATATGCGGTAGCCTTCCAGGGGAGGTTCCATATTAATATATTCCGTCCAGTTGAGCGTGTTGACCATCATACAGGGGTCGAAAGCCACATCTTCGAGCCATATGGTCCGTTGCGGGATGTCGTAACTTCCCGGACTGATGTTGCCGCAGCTGTCGTAAGCGGATATGGCATAGGAACGGTTGCCGGCACAGGGGTCGAAGGAGAGGTCGCGGCAGAAGGTGCTGTCGCGTCCCGGGATCCAGTAAAGCGTATCGTTGAGCGACGGCTTCACGTGGTAGATCACATACCCTGCTGCATCGCCGGCCGGGCTGGGGCTCCATCCCAGGATCGCCTCGCCCGTGAACGGGTCGATGCTGACCGAATCGAGCACCGGCATGGGCGGCGGGGTGATGTCCTCAAAGAAAAGGGAAGCTGTATTTGAGCGGGAAATGCAACCCGCTGCTCCGGCCTCTATCCTGAAGAAGAGCGTGTCGCGGCATACTTCCACAGGCAGGGTGAACTGCGTCAGTACCGTCGAGTCGACAAGCACGAAGTCGTCGCTGCCGGTGCCGTGCACATAAATGTAATAATAGCCATTAAAACCCGGAAGGGGATCTGCATGCAAAGGGTTCCAGTTCAGTAAGGCAATGATGGGATCGGCGCTGTTCAGCGTAACGGTGAGGTGCATGCTGGAAAGGGTGTCGGAATAGATGCCCGGGGAGGCAACCTGTTCGGTATGGATGAAGTACTGCACCGACTGCTGGTTGGCTACGGTGATATCGTGAAAATATGTGGTGGTGCCATAATCGCTGATCGTGGCCACCTGAAAAAACCCACCTGGGGGGACCCGGTGAAAAACACGGTAGGCAACAAATTCGGCCTGGCTGCCTGCAGGTTCCCAGTAGAGGTTAACCCCGCCCTGGTCCGTCACATCCACGCAATGCAGGTAGTGCACTGCCTGTCCCCTGGCCGAAACCACGGCAAGGGCCAATACGATCATAAAAGCAAATTGCCTGGCCATCGATCTGATAACGTTCAATGCAAAGTTAAAGTATTGGATGGAATGGGAGGTCAGGCGTCAGGTCCCGATTCCCGGTTCCCGGGATCGAGGATCCACGAAAAACAATGAAATCGAAGATTTCTGGTTTTTCGGGACATCCGGCATCTGGTATCTGGTATCTGGCATCCGGTATCTGGCATCCGTCCCCATTTCTTTAACACTATTTAATATTAGCAGAAAGCCATTTTTTAATACCTTTGCAGGTCAAAAACCCTACCCATGGATCAATACGCTGAAAAGTTCATCGGTGAAGGCCTAACCTATGATGATGTGCTCGTTCTGCCTGCATATTCATCGGTGCTTCCCAGAGACGTCGACGTTACGACATATTTTTCAAGGAACATCCAGCTCAATATTCCCATCGTATCGGCGGCAATGGATACGGTTACGGAGGCGAAGATGGCCATCGCCATTGCCCAGGAAGGAGGCATTGGCGTCCTGCACAAAAATATGACCATCGAAGAACAGGCCAACGAGGTGAGAAAGGTGAAGCGGGCGGAGAACGGCATGATCCTCGATCCCATCACCCTCAACGAGGACGCCCTTGTCAAGGATGCCAGGGCCATCATGCAGGAATACAATATAGGCGGCATCCCGGTGATCAACAGCAGGAAGGAGCTTGTGGGGATCCTTACCAACCGCGACCTCCGTTTCGAAGATAACCAGGAACGGCCTGTCGTGGAGGTGATGACGAGCAAAAACCTTATCACGGTTACCGAATTTATCGACTTTGAAAAGGCTGCCGATATCCTTCAGAAGCACAGGATAGAAAAGCTTCCCGTGGTCGACAAGAACAACCGCCTGGTGGGTTTGATCACCTACAAGGACATCATCAAGATCAAGGCGAAGCCCAATGCTTTCAAAGACGACCGTGGCCGGCTTCGTGCCGCGGCGGCCGTGGGCATCGCCTACGACACCCCTGAACGTGCTGCAGCGCTGGTAGAAGCCGGCGTCGACGCCATCGTGATCGACACCGCTCATGGCCATACCGAAGGTGTCATCAGGATGGCAAAGATCATAAAATCCAAATTCCCGGGTATCGACCTCGTCGTAGGCAATATTGCCACCGAGCAGGCCGCCCGCGACCTCATGAAAGCAGGAGCTGATGCGGTGAAGGTAGGCATTGGCCCCGGATCCATATGCACCACGAGGATCATTGCCGGAGTGGGCATGCCACAGCTCAGTGCGGTGTTCAGGGTCGCCAATGAGCTGAAAGGCACGGGCATTCCTGTGATCGCCGACGGAGGTATCAGATACACGGGCGATATCGTGAAAGCCCTTGCGGCCGGGGCCAGCACCATCATGGCAGGGTCGCTGTTTGCAGGCGTGGACGAGTCGCCCGGCGAGACCATCATTTTCGAAAGCCGCAAGTATAAGACCTACCGCGGCATGGGCTCAATCGAGTCGATGGAGAAAGGATCGAAGGACCGCTATTTTCAGGATGTGGAAGACGACATCAAAAAATTGGTCCCGGAAGGGATCGTAGGCAGGGTGCCCTACAAGGGAATGCTCTCTGAAGTGATCCACCAGATGGTTGGCGGACTGCGGGCAGGAATGGGATATGCCGGCGCAGCAAATATTGCGGCGCTCTGGAATGCCCGCTTCATCAGGATCACCGCAGCCGGCGTGGTGGAGAGCCATCCGCACGACATCACCATCACCAAGGAAGCGCCCAATTACAGCAGATAATTTAAACCATTAATCATAAGATGAATCAAAAGATGAAAAGGATTACAGTGCAGATAAGCACCTTTATTCTCGCAGCATTCATGGCTTTGCAGTTGCAGGGCCAGAAAGACGATAACCGTGTGCTCATCACCATCGACGACGAGGCGATCACCGTTTCGGATTTCCTGAGTGTCTACCGGAAGAATAATGTCGATACCGACCTTGCCGACAAGAAATCGATGAGCGAATACCTCGACCTGTATGTTAACTTCAGGTTGAAGGTGAAAGAGGCCAGAGACCTTGGCATGGACACGGCAAAGGCATTCAGGGATGAACTCGCCGGTTACCGTAAGCAGCTTGCCGAACCTTATTTTAACGACCAGGAGGTGACCGATGAGCTGTTGCGGGAGGCCTATGAGCGCATGATGTTCGATGTCAGGGCCAGCCATATCCTGGTGAAGCTCGACGAAAATGCCCTTCCCGCCGACACGCTGAAGGCCTATAACAAGGCCCTGCAGATCCGCCAGCGTGTCGTCGACGGAGAGGATTTCGCCCATGTGGCTGCGGAGGTTTCCGACGATCCCTCAGCCCGCGACCGCGAAGCCCAGGGGCAGGTGCGCAAAGGCAACGGCGGCGACCTCGGATATTTTACGGCCTTCGACATGGTTTACCCTTTTGAGTCGGGGGCCTATAACACCCCGGTTGGGGAGGTGTCGATGCCGGTGAGGACGGCCTACGGCTACCATATCATCAAGGTGACCGACAAGCGGGATGCACTGGGAACAGCCACGGTGGCGCATCTTTACCTTGCCATGCCGAAGAATGCAACGGCACAGGATTCGGCCAGGAAGGAACAGGAGATCCGCGACCTCTACCAGCGGCTGCTTGATGGCGAGAATTTTGAAGAACTTGTGCTCGAATACTCCAACGACCCCGGGTCAAAAGAAAAGGGAGGCCGGCTGCCACGCTTTGGCTCCAACAGGATGGTACCCGAATTTATCGTGGCCGTTTCAAGCATCAGCGATACCGGTGAAATATCGGAACCTGTGCTCACCAGCTTCGGATGGCATATCCTCAAGCTTATCGACAGGCAACGTCCGGGCGATTACCAGAAAGAAGTGCTTGAACTTAAAAGGAGGATGACGAAGGACATTCGTGCCAACAAAAGCAGGGAGACCGTCATCGAGCGCATAAAGAAGGAGAATGGCTTTAAGGAATTTCCGGAAAACCTCCAGGAGTTGCGCGATGCCATCGACTCATCCTTCTATGCCGGCGAGTGGAGCGCCGACAAAGTGTCGGGGATGGACGAGAAACTCTTTCAGCTCGGCAAAGACAAATTCAATCAGCACGATTTTGCAGTTTATCTGGAAAGCAAGCAGAGAAGACGCGGTACCACCGCACTCGATGCCTTCTTCTATGCTCAGTACCATGAATTTGTGACGCAGAAGTGCATCGACCTGGAAGACAGCCGCCTGGAAGAAAAGTACCCTGAATTCAAAATGCTCATGAGAGAATACCATGATGGTATCCTCCTCTTCAACCTTACCGACGAGAAGGTCTGGAGCAAGGCCGTAAGGGATACTTCGGGACTGAAAGCATTTTATGAGGAAAACAGCGACGCGTATATGTGGGGCGAACGGCTCGAAGCCGACATCATTATCCTCAACGATCCCATGAAGGAAGAGGAGATCAGGAAGATGGTGACCATGGCACAAAGCAAAGGATTGAACCTCAGCGAGACAGGCATAGACACCCTGGAAGGGGTCTTTGTCGAAAGCGGCCTCTATGCCAGAGGCGACAATGACCTTATCGACAAGATCTCCTGGGTGAAAGGGCAATCGACGGCCGAAAAACTTACAGCCTTCAATGGCCTTTATGATGGCCGTAAACATAATGAACAGTCGATCGTTTTCGTGCTGGTGAGGGATATCATTGAGCCCGCGCCCAAGACGCTTGATGAAGCCAGGGGGCTGATCACATCCGATTACCAGAATTTTCTGGAAAAGGAATGGGTGAAGTCATTGAAAGAAAAGTATTCAGTAATCGTGCATGAGGATATACTCGAAGATATTGATTGATCATCCTGCCATCAGGGTTATGTTGTTAACCCTGGCCAGCATGCTTTTTGCGTGTTCCCCGGCAGGGAATTCCGGTTCGGGCGAAATACTCGTCAGGGTATACGATAAATACCTGTATGAATCGGATCTCGAAGGTGTGATCCCTCCCGGGGCTTCCCCGCGCGACAGCCTCACGGCAGTCAGGAATTACATCCAGAACTGGGTCGACAGGGAGCTTATCGTGAAAAAGGCGGAAGAGAACCTGCCGGCGGAGCTCAAGGACTTTTCCGACAGGATAGAGGAATACAGGAAGAGCCTCACGATCTTCGAATACGAGAAAATGCTCGTCAGGCAGGAGCTTGACACCAATATTTCTTCTGAAGCAGTATTTGAATACTATGACCGAAACCGGCATGGCTTTGTGCTCAGGGAAGACATCCTGAAGATGAACTACCTGGTGTTGCACACCGACTCGCCGGCAGCAGGGCAGTTCAGGAAGCTTATCACTTCCACGGAGCCTGATGAGAGAGACTCCCTGGCATTATACTGCAGTAAGTATGCCACTGCCTTTGCATTGCAGGAAGACAACTGGGTCAGGATAAACCAATTGTCGGAGCACACACCGGTGGAGCATTATTCGTATGCTGATTTTCGCGCCAACCGACGCTATATGGAGCTGAGGGATTCGGTGTTTATCTATATGGTCAGCATCAGCGATTTCAGGCCGGCCGACAGCATTTCGCCCGTGCAGTTTGTGGAGGATGAGATCAGGAAGGTCATCCTCAACCGGCGTAAGAATGACCTGATCAGGAATATGCGTCAAACGGTATTGCAGGATGCCATAGAAAACAACCAGGTTGAGATCTATTAGTGTACAATAAAGAACACATAAAGGTGTTAATGAAAATATACCCTGAAGCCCTAACCATGAAAATCCGGAATCTGCTTGTTACATTAATTGCGATCGCTTTTGCCTTCAACGTGCATGCCCAGGAACAGAAGGTCATCGACCAGATTGCTGCCGTTGTGGGTCAGAACATTATTCTCGATTCCGACATAGAGAATTACCAGTACCGGTTGCAGAGTGGCAATATCAGCGGGGCCACTTCGGTACGTTGCCAGATGCTCGAAAGCCTCCTTTTTCAGAAGCTGCTCCTCAACCAGGCCGAGATCGACTCTATCGTGGTCACCGATCTGGAGATACAGCAGACGATGGACCAACGGCTCCGGTTCTTCATTGCGCAGTTGGGCTCCCGCGAGCGGTTTGAGGAGTATTACGGGAAATCCATTGAAGAGTTCAAGGAAGAATTCCGTGGAGAGATCGAGAAACAGCTCAAGGTCGACAGGGCGCAGATGGCCATCGTAGAAAATGTCACCGTAACACCGTCTGAGGTACAGACGTTTTTCAGGGACATCCCGACCGACAGCATTCCGCTGGTCAATTCCATCGTTGAGATCGGCGAGATCGTGCGCACCCCGCCCGTCAGCCTGGAGCAGAAGCTGCTGGTCAAAGAACGTTTGCGCGGCCTGCGCAAACGGGTGCTTGACGGGGAAAGCTTTGCCACCCTTGCCATCCTGTACTCTGAAGACCCCGGATCGGCCAAGAAAGGTGGTGAGCTGGGATTTTACGGACGCGGAGAACTATACAAGGAATTTGAGGCGGTGGCTTTTAAACTCGAAAAGGGAGAAGTGTCGGAGATCGTTGAAACCAAGGCCGGCTTCCATATCATCGAGCTGATAGAGCGCAAGGGCGAATATGTCAATGTGAGGCACATCCTCCTGAAGACCAAGGTGTCGCCAATCGACCTTGCCATGGCAAAAGCATATCTCGATACCGTGGCGGAACTGATACGCAGCGATTCGCTGAGCTTCGACGAGGCGGTGCTGAAATATTCGGATGCGGAGAACAAAAACAGCGGTGGCATGCTCATCAACCCGATGACCGGGACCACCGGCTTTGAAGTATCCGACCTTGAACCGCAGGTGTCGTTCGTGATCGACAAGCTTCAGGTGGGAGATGTTTCGAATCCGGTGATCATGGAAACGGAAGATGGCAGGCAGGCATACAGGTTGCTGTTCCTGAAGAAGAGGACCTTGCCCCACAGGGCGAACCTGCAGGAAGACTACAGCAGGATACAGGACTGGGCGCTCGAAGAAAAAAAGGCAGATGCATTCCAGACATGGGTGGAGAAAAAGGCCACCATGACCTATGTGAGGATCAACGATAAGTACAGGGAATGCGAGTTTGAGTTCGACTGGTTTGGACTGGGCGAACGGGATGAAGGAATTGAAAAATGACATTATGAAAGAGCTTTATAAATCGGATGTAGAAGCTGTTGATGCCCTCGTAGGCAAGTACCGGCTTTTGCGGGAGGAGATCGCGAAGGTCATCGTCGGACAGGATGATGTGGTCGAAAATGTGATCATATCGATATTCAGCCGCGGGCATGCCCTGCTGGTAGGGGTGCCGGGGCTGGCCAAGACCCTATTGGTAAATACCATTGCCAGGGCGCTTGGGCTGAGCTACAGCCGCATACAGTTTACGCCCGACCTGATGCCGTCAGACATCATCGGAACGGAGATCCTTGATGAAAGCAGGGCCTTCAGGTTCATCAAGGGGCCTGTGTTTGCCAACATCATACTGGCCGATGAGATCAACCGCACCCCACCGAAAACACAGGCGGCCTTGCTGGAGGCCATGCAGGAAAAGGCCATCACCGTGGCCGGCAAGAATTACAAGCTCAGCGAGCCGTTCTTTGTGCTGGCCACCCAGAACCCCATAGAGCAGGAAGGGACATACCCCCTGCCGGAAGCGCAGCTCGACAGGTTCATGTTCAACATATGGCTCGATTATCCCTCGTTCGAAGAGGAGGTGAATGTGGTGAAGAACACCACCTTCGATGAACTGGCAAGCCCCGAAATGGTGCTCAGCGGGGAGGAGATCATCTTCTTCCAGAACCTGGTGAGGAAGATCCCCGTGCCCGACAATGTATATGAATATGCCGTAAGGCTTTCGTCCATGACCAGGCCGGGTACCGCCATGGCACACCGGCTGGCGGATGAATACCTGAACTGGGGCGCAGGGCCCAGGGCTTCGCAATACATGATCCTGGGTGCCAAGTGCCATGCCGCACTGCGCGGAAAATATTCGCCCGACATTGAAGATATCCATGCGGTGGCCACCTCGGTGCTCAGGCACAGGATCGTGCGCAACTATAAGGCTGAGGCCGAAGGCATGAGTGTGGAAAAGATCATCGGTGAACTCACAGAAAAGTAAAACCATATTGATATGAGAAGATACAGGTTATATATTATTTTCGGCGTCATCATCGTGGTGCTGGTCATCCTTTATGTGTTTTTTGGATCTGCTGAGATCACGACGCAGAGCATAGAGGTTCCGGTGAAGAAGGGCACCTTCATGCGGCCCCGGCAGTATATCCAGGCGCTGGAAGGCGGCGCGCGCTCGGTGCTGGGAAAAGATCCTTGGCCCCTCGGGGCTCAGAAACTTCAGGGTTTGGAACCTGAAGATCGACGACATCATCGCCGACGGCTCTGTGGTTGATTCGGGGGATTACGTGGCCACACTCGACCGCTCGGAGCTCACCAACAGGCTCAAAGACAATGAGCTGGACCTTGAGTCGCTGGGAACCCAGTTCACACAGACGCAGCTCGACACGACCATGGACCTTCGCAATGCGAGGGATGAGCTTGTAAACCTCGAATATAACCTTGAGGAGAGGCAGATCACCGTCGACCAGTCGATCTATGAGCCGCCGGCCACACAACGCCAGGCCAGGATCGACCTTGACAAGGCCCAGCGGGCCTACGACCAGGCGGTGCAAAACTACCAGCTGAAGCTGGAGAAGGCCCGTGCCAACATGGCAGGGGTGAACACCAAGCTGCGCAAGGCACAAAAGGAATACCAGGAGATGCTCGATCTGCTCGAGGAATTCACCGTTTATGCCCCAAAGTCAGGAATGGTGATCTACCGCCGCGACTGGAACGGACAGAAACTGGGCATAGGGGCCACCATCAGCGTTTGGGACCCTGTGGTGGCAGAGCTCCCCAACCTGAGAGAGATGAAGTCGCGCACCTATGTCAACGAGATCGACATCAGCAAGGTGAAGGAAGGCCAGCCTGTCGAGATTGGCGTGGATGCCTTCCCCGACAGGAAATATACGGGCGAGGTTACCGAAGTGGCCAACATCGGAGAGCAAATGCGTAATTCCAACGCCAAGGTGTTCGAGGTGATCATCGAAGTGAACGAGTTTGACTCCATCTTGAGTCCGGCGACGACCACCGAGAATATGATCATCACCGATATCATCGACAGTGTGCTCTACATCCCCATCGAATGCATCCACAGCAACGACAGCCTCTCCTATGTTTATATGGACCGTAAAAAACAGCAGGTGATCCTGGGTAAGACCAACGAAAATGAGATCATCATCCGTGCAGGATTGGAAGAAGCCGACAATGTGTACCTTGTTCCGCCCGACGGCGCTTCCGACTTCAACCTGGTTCCTCTCGACACGGCCATCGTGAACCACTACAGGCGCCTGGATGAGCAGGAGAATGGACAGGAGGTTACAAAGGAGGAACTCACCCCTGAGGAACTGCGCGAGAAACTGAAAAACATGACGCCGGAAGAGCGCATGAAATTCATTCAGGAAAACCCTGAGCTGATGAAGAAGATGATGACGGCTGGAGGGAAGCAAGGCATGAGGCCGGGAGGTGAAGGCAAGCGGCAGGGGCAATAATTGCCGGAAAAAGGCGATATCATGGTCCTTTATGGCAGGATGAAGGATATTAAACACTTTCTTAAGGAAGAATGATCTTAAAAATACACGCATTTGAACTCCCCATAGCAGAACCGGTGCTGGTATTTACATTTGTTCTGCTCATCGTGCTATTAGTCCCGCTGCTGCTCAGGAACACAAAAACACCTGCCATCATCGGGCTGATCATCCTCGGTATCGTCATTGGCCCCAACGCCTTAAATATCATCGATAATAACGATATCATCGAGTTATTCAGCAAGGTCGGGCTCTTGTATATCATGTTCCTTGCTGCCCTCGACATTGAATTCGCGGAATTCAGAAAAACAAGGAATCAAAGCATTTTTTTCGGTTTGCTGTCGTTCGTGTTCCCATTCGTAGCGGGCTATTTTGCTGCTGTTCATGTTCTGCACCTTCCCCTCGCAGGGTCGGTCCTGGTTGGAATACTGTTGGCTTCCAATACCCTTATTGCCTTCCCGGTGGTGAAAAAGCTGAACATCTCGAGAAGCCTGGCTGTCAATGTAGCCATCAGCGGTACGGTAATCGCCGATACCATCGTCCTTTCATTCCTTGCCTTTACAACGGCCGTATTGCTCGACGATAAACCCCTGGTCACCGGCATTGGGATATTTGTTCTTAGTTTTATCCTCTTTTCATTTATCATCTTCTGGGGGGTGCCGAAACTCAGCCGATGGTTTTTTCGCACCATCCCGGCCGACAGTCATACCCAATTCCTGTTCGTGATCGCGATGTTGTTTGCCTCTTCCTTTGGGGCCGAGATCGCGGGTGCCGAGCCGATCATAGGCGCCTTCTTTGCCGGTTTGGCGCTGAACCGGCTGATCCCCGGCTCCTCTACGCTGATGAGCCATATCGAACTGGTTGGCAATACCCTGTTCATTCCGGTCTTTTTGATCAGCGTGGGCATGCTGGTGGATATTGGTGCGATCTTTGCCAACTTCAACACCCTCGCCGTCGCCATGACGTTGATCATTATTGCGATCGTTACCAAGTGGTTGCCTTCTTTCCTGACAAAACTCGTCTTCAGGCAATCCACCAATGAGATGAACACGATCTTCGGCCTGACCACCGCACGTGCGGCCGCCCCGCTGGCCATCGCCCTTGTGGGATTTAATTACGGGGTGATGGATAAAGACCTGTTCAATGCTGTCATCCTGCTGATCCTCATCAGCTCGCTCATAAGTTCATATATCACTGAAAAGTCGGGACGAAAGCTTTCGTTGGATCTCAGTGAACATTCTTACGACGCATCGGAGGCTGAAACAGAAAGGATCCTTGTACCCATTTCGAATCCTGCCACGATCGCAAAACTAACGGATATAGCGATCTACATTAGGTCAGTGCAATCCCAGGAGCCGGTATATACGCTGAAGATTGTGAACAAGCCTGAGGATATGGATAAAGTTAATCTGTCGGATAAGGCATTGCTTGAAAAGATCATCGGACAGGCCGCCACCATGGGGGTCAGGCTGCAAAACATCAACAGGTTCGATGTGAGCATCCCGCAGGCCATTATCAAGACATCCAGCGAATTGCTGATCTCCAAGATCATCCTCGGCTGGTCGGGCAGGTCGCCTGAAATGAATAAGATATTCGGCAATATCCTTGATACCACCTTAAGGGGCACAGGCAGGGAGGTG
>CAZHYA010000037.1:0-3639 GCA_964536525.1 uncultured Bacteroidales bacterium
GATTATACAAACTTCCAAAAGGCTTTAACAAAAGTAAAGTTACCATCTGGTTATTAGACGGAAGAGGATTACAACCGGTCGGTGGGCGAGATCCGCGAGATCATCAAGGGCAACATCAGCACCATCATCAGGGAGCTGAAAAAAAGGATGATGCTGCACGCAGGGGCCTACGAATTTGAAAAGGCACAGATCATCAAGGAAAAGCTCGAACTGCTCGAGAACTATCAGAGCAAATCCACGGTGGTCAACCCACGCATCAACAATGTCGACGTGTTCTCGATCATCACCGATGAGAAGTTTGCCTACGTCAATTTCCTGAGGGTGGTGAACGGGGCCATTGTGCAGGCACATACGGTTGAGCTGAAGAAAAAGCTCGAGGAACCGGACGGGGAATTGCTGAACTTTGCCATCACCGACCTGAGGCAGCGCTTTGGCGGCAGCAGTGGCGAGCTCATCCTGCCTTTCCGCCCCGCGGAGGAGATCCCGGGCGTGAAGATCACCATCCCCGCCAGGGGGGATAAGAAACAACTGCTTGAGCTGTCGGAGCGCAATGTGAAATACTATAAGCTGGAGAAGCAGAAACGGCTCGACCTCACCGACCCGGAACGCCATACCCGCCGCATCCTGGAAACGATGAAGCAGGATCTGCGGATGAAGGAGTTGCCGGTGCATATCGAGTGTTTCGACAATTCGAACATGCAGGGCGACTACCCGGTGGCGGCCATGGTGTGCTTCAGGGATGCCCGGCCCAGCAAGAAGGATTACCGGCATTTCAATATCCACACGGTGGAAGGGCCTGACGATTTCGCTTCGATGGAGGAGATCATCTATCGCCGTTACAAGCGGCTGCTGGAAGAGAAAAAAGGCCTCCCGCAGCTGGTCGTGATCGACGGCGGCAAGGGACAGCTCAGCGCTGCCCTGAAAAGCATTGACAAGCTTGGGCTCAGGGGGAAGATCACCGTGATCGGCATCGCCAAGAAGCTGGAGGAGATCTATTATCCCGGCGACTCGCTCCCCATGTACCTCGACAAGACCTCCGAGACGCTGCGCGTGATCAGGCACCTGCGCGACGAGGCCCATCGCTTCGGCATCACCCATCACCGTAAACGCATGGAAAAGGGTACCATCAGGTCTGAGCTGACAGAGATCGAAGGCATCGGCTTCAACACCGCACAGAAACTGTTATGGAAATTCAAGTCGGTGAAACGGATCAGGGAAGCGAGCGAGGAAGAACTCTCTGCCGTGATCGGAAAGGCCAAGGCCGGGGTTGTGTTCAGGTATTTCAGGAAGGATGCATGATACCAGATACCGGATACCAGATAACAGATGCCAGATCCTGGATGCTGGATGCTGGATACCGGATGCCAGATACCGGATGCCTGATGTCCCGAAAAACCAGAAATCTTCGATTTCATTGTTTTTCGTGGATCCACGATCCCGGGAACCGGGAATCGGGACCGGATACCAGATGCCGGATGTCCCGAAAAACCAGAAATCTATGATTTCATTGTTTTTCGAGGATCCTCGATCCCGAGAACCCGGAATCGGGACCGGATACCGGATGAGTGAAAGGTGATGAGTATCGAATTAATTTAGAACTCAAAACTCAAAACTTATAACTCCCCAGCCCCTAGTACCCAGTACCCAGTACCCAAAATTTATTATCTTTACCGCTTCACTAACAAAACTAACCAAAATCCATACATCATGAACCCTTTACGTGCTCTGTTCAGCAAGGCTCTGTTGGCGGTGGCGGTCATCACATGGCTGCTGGCACCCCAGGAGGCTTATGCGCAAAAGAAAAACAAAAAAGAGGAAGCGAGCGACACCATCAAGTCGGGCCAGGTTAGCGGCCTGAAATGGCGCGGCATCGGCCCCGCCTTTACCTCCGGCCGTATCGCCGACTTTGCCGTGAACCCCTGCAATCCCAGTGAGTATTATGTGGCGGTGGCTTCGGGCCATATCTGGAAGACCGTTAACAACGGAACAACTTTTGACGCGGTCTTCGATAATTACGGTGCCTATTCCATGGGCTGCCTGGCCATGGACCCCAGCAACCACCATGTGGTATGGGCCGGCACGGGCGAGAATAACCACCAGCGTGCCCTGGGCTATGGCAATGGCGTTTACAAGACCATGGACGGCGGGAAGAGCTGGAAGAATATGGGCCTTAAAGAATCGCGCCAGATCGGCAAGATCCTCATTGATCCCCGTAACTCAGATGTTGTTTATGTGGCTGCCGAAGGTTCGGTCTGGGGACCCGGCGGCGACAGGGGCCTTTACAAGACCACCGACGGCGGGAACACATGGGAACGGGTGCTGGAGATCAGTGAGCATACCGGCATCAACGACATGGTGATGGACCCCCGCAACCCGGATGTGATCTATGCCTCGTCGGAACAGCGTCGGCGCCACGTACATACCAAGATCGGTGGCGGACCCGAATCGGGGATCCATAAGACCACCGACGGCGGCAAGACCTGGAAAAAGCTGAAATCGGGCCTTCCCGGCGGCGATGTCGGCGGCATCGGCCTTGCCATATCACCGGTGAACCCCGACGTGGTATATGCCATCATTGAGGCGGCAGGCGAAAGCGGAGGCTTCTTCCGTTCGACCGACAGAGGGGAATCATGGCGGAAGATGAGCGACCACCACGCCAGCGGACAATATTACAACGAGATCTACTGCGATCCCAAAGACGTGGATAAGGTCTATTCTATGGAAACGGTTTCGCATGTGACCCTCGACGGGGGCAAGACCTGGGAAAGGGTCAGCAACAACGACCGCCACGTCGACGACCATGCCCTGTGGATCGATCCCGACGATACAAAGCATTTTATCATTGGCGGCGATGGCGGGGTGTATGAGACCTTCGACGAAGGTACCCACTACATCTTCAAGTCGAACCTGCCCGTGACCCAGTTCTACCGCGTCAATGTCGACAACACCTGGCCCTTCTACTGGGTGTACGGAGGCACGCAGGACAACAACAGCATGGGAGGGCCCTCCAGGAACCTCAGCTCACGTGGCGTGGGCAGCTGCGAGTGGATCGTGACCCTGGGTGGCGATGGCTTCTGGCAGGCCATAGAGCCCGACAACCCCGATATCGTTTATTCTGAGTACCAGTATGGCAACATCTACCGCCACGACAAGCAGAGCGGACAGAATACAGGCATCAAGCCCCAGCCGCGCAAAGGGGAGGACACCTATAAATGGAACTGGAACACACCCTTTATCATCAGCCCGCATTCGGGCACACGCCTGTATATGGCAGCCAACAAGGTGTTCAGGAGCGATAACCGGGGCGACAAATGGGAGGTGATCAGCGACGACATCACCGCACAGGTCGACCGCAACACCTGGCCGGTGATGGACCGCTACTGGGGCGTCGACGCCGTGCAGAAGGACGTGTCGACATCCCTGTTCGGGATGGCCGTGTCGCTGGCTGAGTCGCCGGTAAAGGAAGACCTGCTCTATGTAGGCACCGACGACGGGGTGATCTCCGTGACCGATGATGCCGGTGGAAGCTGGTTCCAGGTAAAGGAATTTCCCGGGGTACCTCAATATACCTATGTGAGCGATATCCTGCCGGATAAATTTGACGAAAATGTGGTTTATGCCTCCTTCGATAACCACAAA
>CAZHYA010000037.1:3649-12076 GCA_964536525.1 uncultured Bacteroidales bacterium
CCCGTTTTCTTCGCAATCCGCCCAGGGAAATCCCAGCAGATAGGAAGCGGCCAGAACGTTCTCTTTTTAACCTGCCTGAGAACGGCACGGTACATACCATCGAGCAGGACTTCATCAAGCCCCAACTGCTATTCGTCGGCACGGAGTTTGGCGCCTTCTTCAGCGAAAATGGCGGGGAAACCTGGACACAGCTCAAGTCCGGGCTGCCTTCCGTTGCCGTGAAGGACATGGTGATCCAGGAACGCGAATCCGACCTGGTGCTGGCCACCTTCGGTCGGGGGTTTTACATCCTCGACGACTATTCGCCCCTGCGCCTGCTCAGCAAGGAACTGCTCGATTCAAATGCTTATATCTTCCCCGTAAAGGATGCCCTGATGTATACCTTCAAGCGCGAAAAATACGGACAGGGGTCGACGCCATGGTTTGCCCCCAATCCCGATTTCGGGGCCATCTTCACCTATTATGTGAAGGAAGTGCCCAAGACACTGAAACAGGAACGCAAGGAAAGGGAAAAGGAACTGGTGAAGGACAAGGCACCCATCCCCATTCCTACAATGGAAGAGCTCAGGGCGGAGGAAAAGGAGATCAGCCCTTACCTTATCTTCACCATCACCGATGAGGACGGTAATGTGGTGAGGAAGATCAAGGAGCGCATGTCGAAAGGCATCAACCGCCTGTCGTGGAGCCTGACCTACCCGGCACGCGGCAGTGTCAGGCTGCGGAACGACAAATACAGCCCGCTGGCGAACGACAGGGACGGGATGGGGGTGATGCCCGGCAAGTACTATGTGAGCATGGCCCGATACTACCGTGGCGGGATCACCGAACTGGCCGGTCCGGTACCTTTTGAGGCCAGGGTGCTGAACAATGTCACCCTTCCGGCCCCTGACCGGGCTGCGATGCTGGCCTTCCAGGATAAGGCCTCCAGGCTGGTGAGGGCCATGAATGCTGCCGAACAGCTTGCCGAAGACCTGGCGAAACGTGTAGAATATGTGAAACAGTCCATCGAGAACACTCCGGAGGCGCCCGACGGGCTCATGGCCAGGGCCTTGGCTTTGAGCGAAGAGCTGGACGGGATCCTGTGGACCTTCAACGGGCAGCAGCCAAAAGCCAGCAGCGAAGAGAACCTGCCTGCCCCCGTACCCCTCAACGACAGGCTTGGTGCGCTGATATATTCGCACTGGAACTCAACGTCGAGGGTGTCGGAAACGCAGCAACAGATGTACGACATCCTGGCCGAAGAATTTCCGCCCGTCCTGGAGCAACTGAAGAACATCGCCGAAGTTGAACTGAAAGCCCTGGAGATGGAACTGGATGCCATCGGGGCCCCATGGACCCCCGGCAGGATACCCGAATGGGTGAAAGAATAAGCTGAATACGCCGGTAACGCCGGCTGTATTGCAGCTCAAGCATAAAGCACCGGGAAATACCCCAGGGTATCCTTCTCAGTGCTTTATGACTTTGAATACTTTCGATATGCCTGTTTCTTCATCCAGGACCCTGAGAAAATAAAGTCCGGGCCGGTAATCCTTCATATCGACTGAAGGGCCGGATGATCCCAGCGCTTCCTCCCGGAGCATCCTGCCCTGTGGATCATAGACGATCACCTGGCTGTAGCGCTTCTCCGGATCGTATACCGTGATATGCCCCTGGCAGGGGTTCGGGAAGATGCCGGCCTGATCTGTGCCTGCCTCAACGATGGAGGTCATTATACCGGTAGTGAAATAACACTCTTCATCGAGGTTGATCACATTGCCTTCGTAGTCGGAGATGAAACCCCGCTTCAGGCGGACATAATGCTGCTGGTTTTCAGACAGGGGCTGGAGGGGGAAAAGGCTGATCTCCGTTTTTTCCTCGTTGATGGAAGCCGTGAACGGCACATCATCCCCCTGGAAATTATATTCCATGAGATCGACGAATTCAGGGATATCCCCGGGTTCGATCTCTCCCCCAAAGACTTTCCTCACGGGTTCGTCGAAGCCGATCAGGATCACCACTTCAGGATTTACGTTCGTTGATCCGTGGGGGGGATCGAAGAGCACCGAGGGGGTGTCTTCACTGTAGATGCCCTGTACCTTCAACTGACGTGCAATGCGGCGGGTATTGCCCTCATTGTCGTAGTTCAGGGTGAACCTGTCGGAATAGCTGCCCTCCGTTGAGGGGTTGAAAGCCACATCGAGGGTGGCATGCGATCCCGGGAAGATCGATACGGGAAACGCATTCAATACGGCAAATTCATCGCGATGGTGATGAACGCTCGTGATTTTAATGACCTTGTTCGAACGGTTGAAGACATAAAGCTTGTTGACCTTCCAGTCGTCGTACCCGGCAAAGTTGCCCATCGACAACTCCTGTTGGGTCTTGAACAGGCTGGTCTGCCAGGGCGCCTTGATGGCCCTGTAGGAGGTAACGAAATTAGGCAGCAGGTAATCCCTCAGCGGCGTATTATCGGCCTTCAGTTCCGTCACGGCCAGGGGGGAGTTGCCTCCCCACCCGACGATACGTTCGCCGTTGGGACGGGTACGGAAACTTCCCGCCGAGCCTGCATAAACGTTCTGCGAATGGTCATAATTCCAAACCAGGTAGGCGTCGAGGGTGGATTGTTCGAGATGGTATTCCACGGCCTGCGAGTACTGCGGGTTGCGCAGGTTGCCATTGTCATAGATGGTATAGTTGCCGTTGCTGCGCCGGCGGATGTCGTGCTGGTGCGTGAAGCCTACAGGATCGTCGTGGATCGCGAACATGTTGTTCTTGCTGTTGAGCCCGAAGCGCCACATCACATTACCGTTGTTGAAGTTGATCTTGGTGATCTCGTCGAGATGGCGGCTCGAGAGCAGGATGTGCCCGTCAAAATCGAGTTCAAAGGCGTTGCCATGCACATAATCGATGTTCTGGGCCAGGAGGTTGACATCATCGGTGGCATCGGTGATCTCGAAATGGTCCCAGCTCCGCCACTGGAAAAATACGTTCTGGTTGTGATCCACCTCCTGGATCACCAGCCCGGTGACGATGGCATTGGGATTGCCGCCTTCGATGATCTGGCTCATGTCGACAGGCTGGGGGTCGTACGACATCACCAGGTAATGCCCGTTCCCCAGGAAGAGCATGTCGTGCGAATCGAGGATATAGCCGTTGCCGGTGTTCACCGAATCGATGAGGACATAGGCACTGTCCATGATGTAGTACTTCTCGTCGGGATTGTTGTTCAGGTAGTTTTTGGCATAGGCCAGACGGCCGTTGGGCATCACATGGAAATTGTTGCGGTTGGCCACGGACTTATCGTAGTAAATAGGTGTCCCGTATGAGTCGAGGATGGTGATATAGTTCTTCCAGGGCAGGCCGGCATTCCAGCAGCCCATGTTGATGAACAGGTACTCATCGTCGTGTTCGCCGTATGAATATACCGAGGCCGCAGGGTAATCGGGCGGCAGGTTGTTGTCGAGTGCGGGCGCTTCATAGGCCCATGGCGATTCCACCATATCAGCGTCATCTTCCTGCTTTACGCGCTGAAGTTCTTCCAGGCGTGTCCTCAGCGAATCACGGTCGTGGCTGACGACCGAAAAGCTGAACCCCAGCGGAGGAAGTTGCATCCCGCTCAGGCTCCGGATCCCTTCTACGGTGTACACACTTACTTTTTCGCCTTTTTGATAAGGGGATTCAGGCTTGAGGATCACGGTGCGGGCATCTTCACTGAAGAGGATGATGAAATCGACGGGGCCACCCAGGGAACCGCTGATCCCGAAATGGCCCTTGCTGATGGTAGCCGGATCGAAACCATCTTCACATTTCAGGATGATGTTCTGCCCGGGGTTCAGGTTCCCGGATCCCGGCACCGGGCAGATATAGGAATAATCAATGGACTGTGCCGTGCAGAGATAAGTCGGTAAAATTAAGAAGATCAGAATGTTGGTAAATGTTTTCATGGCAGTCTGACAGTTAGGTTGGTTGATTTGGCCGTATAAATATATAAAATCCTGACCACTTATTGAAATGATGATGGGATCTGGTCTTCACTTCCACATTCATGACCTCACGAAATTTTACGATATTTGTACAAACCTCAGGGCATGGTTCTACCCAAAAAATCGCTTGGCCAGCATTTTCTCACCGATCACAATATCGCACTGAAGATCGTGGGATCCCTCCCGGGCAGCCCTTCAGTCCTGCTGGAGATCGGGCCAGGCACCGGCATGCTGAGCAGGTATCTCCTGGAGAGGGAGGAATTCGAGCCACTGTTCATCGAGGCCGACAGGGAAGCTGTTGATCACCTGCTCCGGACCTGTCCCTCCATTACAGACAGGATCATCCACGGGGATTTCCTGAAGGCCGACCTGCGCGGCATCATCAGCGGCGACTACCAGATCGTGGGCAACCTGCCGTACAACATCTCCAGCCAGATCTTTTTCAGGATGATCGAAGACCGCGAACGCCTTTGTTCAGCGGTGGTGATGGTGCAGAAGGAAGTCGCCGACAGGATCAGGTCCGGACCGGGAAGCAAGGTTTACGGCATCCTCAGCGTTCTGCTCCAGACCTGGTTCAATGTCGAATATCTCTTTACCGTATCCGAGCATGTTTTCAGGCCCCCACCGAAAGTAAAATCGGCTGTGATCAGGCTCAGCAGGAATAATACCGTTGATATCGGTTGCGACGTGTCGTTCTATACCAGGGTGGTAAAGGCCGCGTTTAACCAGCGGCGCAAAACCCTGCGTAATGCCCTTAAACCATTGCTCAGCGGAAAGGATGTATCGGCTCTTGAAGGACTGCTGTCGAAGAGGGCGGAGCAACTGGATGTAGATGAATTTATTAACCTTGCAGGATATCTCGAATAAGGGGAAGGAAATGGCCGGCCTGTCCGTGCGATCAAAGTTCATCGCCCCGCAGTTCCCTGAACTTCCTCCTGACTTCCATGGTGTATACACTTCCCGGATAGCGGGTGAGCAGTTCCCTGTATAGCTCCATGGCTTTTTCGCGGTTGCCGAACACTTCTTCGTGCATCCTGGCCCTTTTGTAAAGGGCATCATCGCCCAGGATATCGTCGGCATAGTGAAGTGTGATCTTCGCCAGCAGACTGTCGGCTTCATTGAAAAGACCCTGTTTTTCTTTTATTTCAGCCTTCCTGAAAAGCACTTCATCGTGCAGGGGGTGCCAGGCTGCCAGCAGGTTTATCGAATCCAGGGTTTGAAAGGATTCTTCCAGCTTGTTCATGTAAAGCAACAGTTCGGCGGCGGCAAACAATCTCAGGCCCGCATAACTGCTGTCGATCTCCACATTATCGGCGATGAGCAGCGACAGTTCAAGGGCATCGTTGGCAATGAGCTTTGACGTGGCGGCCTTGAGCACGTCGAGTTGGGCCTTGGCCCACGCAAACTCGCCAATGTAATAGGTGAGCCGGGCATTCCTGAGCTTTGCCATGTGGCCGATGGGGTCGTTCTTATAGGCCTTTTCCACCTGCGAATAGAGCAGGGTGGCTTCCCACACCTCTCCCATGAACAGGTAGATGTCGGCAAGTTCCAGCTTGCACTTTGCCTTCTGGATACTTTCCGGTCCGGGTACCGCTATGGCTTTGTTAAGGTTTTCAATGGCCTGGCCCTGCCTGTCCAGATAGAATGCCTGTATATGCGCCAGGTCGCGCAGGAGCTGTATGGTCTCGGCATGCACACCGAACTCTTCTATCGCCTCGAGATATGCCGATTCCAGTTCCTGTAACTTGTCGGGCTCAATTTTGATGTTGTCCGCGATCTGCCGGTATCGTGATTCCAGGAAGCCGATAAGCCCGTTGAGGTACAGGGACGACGACCTGCCTTTTGCCATTAAATATGCGAAGGACTCGATGGCAGCCTCATAGTCGCCGTTGGCCAGTGCCAGCTCACCCACCTCCAGCACCCGGTAACCTTCTTCATTGAACCGCCGGTCGAGGGAGCGTGCCTGGATGAAGGCAAAGGAGAAATCCCGCTGCTGAACCGACAGCCAGAGCAAAAGCTCGTTAAGGTAGATCTCTTCGGGTGACTCCTGGTACCTTACAAGGAGGCTTTCCCTGAGGATGCCGGGCAGGATCTGTTCAATGTCCTGTGCCATGGCCGACTGTAGCCTGTTCTGAACATCTTCGAGGGCTTCGGGATAATCGGCCAGATGATCGAGCAGGGTACCCACCATCTCCGGGTAATTCCCGTTACGTTCATACATCATTGCCAGCTCAATATCGAAGGAATATGTGCCTTCCATGAGCTTCTTCCCTTGCTGGTATGTACTGATGGCATATCCGGTCTGGTTCCGCGAATAGAACGCATTGGCGATCTGCCTGATCTCATGGGCGTTGGCCGGGAGTTTACGGATCACATCCTCAAAGACCTCACTGGCCTTTTCAGGCTCACCGGCGCTGAGATGGATAAAACCAAGGTCGACCTCGTACCGCAGGCTGCCGGGATTCTTTCTCGAATGTTTTTTGATCAGCTTTTCTGCTTCCCGGTATTGCTGAAGCTCGGTGAGGCTATACAGATAATAGGTATAGTTGATATGGTTCGGGTCTTCTTCGTAAAGGACGGCAAAGATCTCCCGGGCCTTTTCAAATTCCCTGTTCTGGTAGTACTGAATGCCCAGGCGTTGCCTTTCCCTGTTCTTTTCCGCCTGTTTGGCAGCCTGGGCGGAACGCATTTCGATCTGGGCGTAGACATTGGGTGCCCCGGCCAGGAGTATAAGTGTCAGGAGCAGATATTTGAGATACCTCATAAGCAAGCAATGTAAGGTCATTTGATGCAGGGCACCTGCTGCATCACGTTATTTCGTCGAAGCCTGTGTACGGCCTCAGGGCAGCCGGGATGCTGATCCCATGGCTGGTCTGGTTGTTCTCCAGCAGTGCGGCCACTATCCTGGGTAACGCCAGCGCGCTGCCGTTTAGTGTATGGGCAAGCCGGGTTTTCCCATCTTCATCGCGGAAGCGGAGTTTCATGCGGTTCGCCTGGAAAGCCTCGAAATTTGATACCGAGCTGACCTCGAGCCAGCGCTGCTGTGCGGCTGAGTAAACTTCAAAGTCGTAGGTGAGGGCGGAAGTGAAACTGATGTCGCCTCCGCAAAGCTTGAGGATACGGTAGGGGAGTTCCAGTTTCCGGAGCAGCGAGGCGACATAGCTGCGCATTTCTTCGAGGGCATGGTATGAGGCGCCGGGATGGCTGATGTGCACGATCTCCACCTTGTCGAACTGGTGCAGCCTGTTCAACCCGCGCACATCCTTGCCATACGACCCCGCCTCACGCCTGAAGCAGCTCGAATAGGCCACATTCTTCACCGGCAGGTCGCCATGGCGGAGGATCACGTCGCGATAAATGTTCGTTACAGGGACTTCGGCAGTAGGGATGGCATACAGCCTGTCCTCGCCGATATGGTACATCTGTCCGTCCTTGTCGGGCAGCTGGCCGGTGCCGTATGCCGATTCTTCATTCACGAACAGCGGAGGCTGGTACTCGACATACCCCGCCCCGATGGCCTCGTCGAGGAAGAAGTTGATCAGGGCCCGCTGCAGCCTGGCGCCTTTGCCTTTGTAAAAAGGAAATCCCGCTCCGGTAACCTTGGCGCCGAGGTCGAAATCGATGATGTCGTATTTCCTGGCAAGCTCCCAGTGCGGAAGGGCCCCTTCCGGCAGGTCGATGGGAAAGTCGCCCGACTCCAACAGCTCGTTATCTTCCTCACCCTTGCCCGGTGGAACCGAAGGGTGGGGGAGGTTGGGAAGGAGGACAAGCTTTTCTTCGAGGGCAGCCTTAAACGTTTCGAGGAGGGTATTCAGTTCCTGTGTCTCCTTTTTTAATTCAGCCGATCTTTTTTTCAGGGGTTCTGCTTCCGAAGCTTTCCCGCCTTTGAACAGGATGCCGATCTCTCTGGCAAGGGCATTGGCCTCGGCCAGGCCGTCGTCGAGCAATTTTTGTGTTTCCCTTCGGCGCCGGTCAATTTCGATGATCTCCTCAATAAGGGTTTGCGCGTCAAAATTCTTGATGCGCAAAAGTTCAGCCACCTTCCCGGGACTTTCTTTAATGACGTTGAGCTGGAGCATGAGATATTTTTTTCAAAAATAAGAACACTTTCCCTGGTACCTGCCATCATGAACAAAAAATCCTCTCCGGCAGGGCTGGAGAGGATCTGAAATATGGTATTATAGACTTAATTACTTTTCGGTGTCTTTCTCTTCAACAACGACATTCACATAGGACTTGTTGTTCCTTCTCTTCCTGAATTCCACCTTTCCGTCGGCAAGTGCGAAAAGCGTATGGTCTTTACCCATGCCTACGTTGAGGCCCGGGTGGTGCGTTGTACCTCTCTGGCGGATGATGATGTTGCCGGCCTTGGCAAATTGGCCACCGTAAATCTTAACACCCAGTCGTTTGCTTTCTGATTCACGACCGTTGTTTGAACTACCGGCACCTTTTTTATGAGCCATGA
>CAZHYA010000038.1:0-12006 GCA_964536525.1 uncultured Bacteroidales bacterium
CCATCAGGATCAAAGTGGTGACCAGCGTGGATATGACCGTCGATGCATGGGGAGAGTTGACCACCCCGGTGTGGACCGGACAGGTGCTTCGTTTCAGGGATACAAGGGTAACGATTGATTCAGTGTGGGTGAAACTGCTGTTTTTCTGGGTTTACCTTGAGTCGTCGACCACGGTCACACAAACCTATAAATACATGGCCAACGACATGGGATACCCTGTGCTGCAATTCAATGCCGACGAAACAGGTATGGAGTTCAGCATGATCAATTATCTCCATGTGGAGGGCGTGGGCCAGGCTGAATGGCCTGAAGACCCTCAGGTGGCTTTCACGCTGTATCCCAACCCCGCTTCGCATACGGTCCATTGCAAGATTCAGGGCGATATTGCGGATGGTGAGATGGTCATTTATGATATGACAGGACGTGTTATGGACAGGGTGAACATCCGGCAGGGAACAAAGGCTTTCCAGGTCGAAGTATCCGAATATCCTGCCGGCATCTATCAGACAGTTGTCCGGGCTGAAGAAATTATTCTTGGGTCCCGGAAGTTCGTGGTGAGGTAAGGCATGACCTCACAGGTCCATGGACCTGTGAAGTCAGTTTATAACCCCATGCCTTTGGAGACCAATTCGACGATATCGTAATTCTTCATGTCTTCTTCGCGATTCCTGTACTTGATACCGTCGGTCATCATCACCATACAGAACGGACAGGCCGTAGCCACGATGTCGGCATGGCATTCGATGGCGTCGTCGATCCTTTCAAGGAAAACCTCCTTGTCGCCTTTTTCTGCTTCCTTGAACATCTGTCCGCCACCGGCGCCGCAGCACAGGGCAAAGCTTTTGTTTCGTTTCATTTCAGTCATCTTGCTGCCTTCAATAGCCTTGATCACCTCACGGGGGGCGTCATATTCACCGTTGGCTCGGCCCAGGTAACAGGGATCGTGAAAGGTGATGGTCTTGCCGGCAAAGCCGTTGGCATTAAGCTTGATCTTGCCTTCTCTGATTACCTTGCTCAGGAACTGGCTGTGGTGGATCACCTCAAAGTTGCCGCCCAGGTCGGGGTATTCGTTCCTGAAAGTGTTGTAGTCGTGCGGACAGGCGGTGAGGATCTTCTTAACCCCGTACATATTGAAAGTTTCAATGATCATGAGCGCCTGCATCTGGAAAAGCATCTCGTTGCCGGCCCTTCGGGCTACGTCGCCGCTGTCGACCTCTTCGGTGCCCAGCACCGCATAGTCGACTCCAAGGTGATTGAGCACCTTTACCAGCTCCCTGGAAACTTTTTTATAACGGTCGTCGAAGGCTCCGGCCGATCCGATCCATAGCAGGTATTCGGGAGTTTTTCCCTGCGCCTGCAGATCGGCCATCTGGGGTATATCCAGCCCATCGGCCCATAACATCCGGTCTTCAGGAGAGAACTGCCAGGGGGCCCCGTTGTTTTCAATGTTGGAGAATATTGCATTCAGTTCACCCGGTGCGGCCGATTCTTCCATGACCAGGTACCTCCGCATATCCACGATCAACGATGGGTGGTTGATGTTGATGGGGCACTCCTGTGCACAGGCATTGCAGGTGGTGCAGGCCCAGAGTTCCTCCGTCGAGATATAGTCCCTGAGCAGGGATTTCCCGTCGCCGAAGGCCCTGTCCTTGAGCAGGCCGGGCCCTTTCTCCTTCATCCTGGCCCTGAGGTCCATCATGATCTTCCTGGGCGACAAGCGTTTCCCGGTAATGTTGGCCGGACAGACATCGGTACACCTCCCGCATTCTGTGCAGGCCAGCGAATCGAGGTAGTTCTTCCAGTTCACATCCTCGGCATCAAGCACACCGAACCTGGCTACCGGCGCCGCATCACCTTCCGGCGGACTGGCAAAAGCAGTGTTTGGATCCATCATGAGCTTCACCTCACTGGTGATCTCCGGCATGTTGGGCAGGTACCCCAATGGTTCCAGCCTGCTGAGGAATACATTGGGCACCGACATGAACACATGAAAATGCTTTGAGTAGGGCAGCACGTTGGCAAACAGGAAGATCAGCAGAATGTGTGCCCACCAGTTGACCTCATGCCACAGGAAGGCATGTCCTTCAGGGAGTGTGCCGATCAGGCCGGCAAGGTAATGGCTTACCGGGAAAAGGCCCGAGACCTCATGCCCGGCCGATTGGGCGTAGAGCAGATAAAAGGTGTTCATGCCCAGCAGGCTGACCATAAGCAACCCGATAAGCGTCAGGGCAATGTTGGCGTCGAGGTGCGACTTATGGGTCATCTCAATGCCCGTGAAGCGCTTGATATGCATAAAGATCCTTCGTATAAGGAAAGCAACGATCAGCACCAGGATAATAGCCCCGAAAATGTCGCCAAGGGCGATGATGACATCATACACCGGCCCCAGCACCGCAAGGACACGCTCGGTGCCGAAGAGCCCGTCGATGATCATCTCGATGCTCCCGAACAGGATCACGATAAAGCCCCACCACACCAGGGCATGCATCATCCCCAGCACGGGCCTGCGAAGGATCTTGGTTTGCCCGAAGGCCACCTTCATCATCACGCCGAAGCGTTTCCCCCAGTTCCCCACAGGGAAAGGTTTCGTGAGCCTGAAGAACCTGAATATCCGCAATATGGTGTAGGTAAAAATGCCAAGGGTGATCAGGATACTGATCGCAAAGACAATGGATTTTATCATATGTTTATGGTATTACGGTGAGAACACATCATATCTTCGATAAAACAATATTATGAAGAATATCATTTGGAATGAAATTAAATTAATCGGAAACAGCCCCGACCTCACAGGTCCACGGACCTGTGAGGTCGGGGGGCTCAGGGTCAATAAAATTGCTATATTTGCTCCTACGCTATAAAGTATCAGGTAACATGAACAAAAAGCCCGAAATCTACAAGCCGAAGAACCATGTGAGGATCGTCACTGCCGCCTCCCTCTTCGATGGCCACGATGCAGCTATCAATATCATGCGCCGTATCATACAGGCTACCGGCGTTGAGGTGATCCATCTCGGACACGACCGCTCTGTGCAGGAGATCGTCGACTGTGCCATACAGGAAGATGTGCAGTCGGTTGCCATCACTTCATACCAGGGTGGGCATATCGAATATTTCAAGTATATGCTCGACCTCTTCAGGGAAAATGGTTGCGGACATATCAAGATCTTCGGCGGCGGTGGCGGGGTGATCCTCCCCGAGGAGATCGATGAGTTGCATGCCTATGGCATTACGCGCATCTATTCGCCCGACGACGGCCGGCAGATGGGCCTGCAGGGCATGATCAACGATGTGGTGAGCCAGTCGGACTTCCCCACAGGCAAGGACATCAGGGTTACCGTAAAAGATATAGAGCAAAAGAATGCCCATGCCATCGCGCAGCTGATCTCCGCCGCCGAAAACAACCCCCGGGAGGTCAGGGCGTTCATCGAAAAGCTGGCTAAAGAGCCGCGTAAGTCGCCCGTGCTGGGGATCACCGGCACCGGTGGTTCGGGTAAATCTTCGCTGGTTGACGAGATCGTGCGCCGTTACCTCGACGATTACGACGACAAGACCATCGCCATCATCTCGGTCGACCCCTCGAAGCGAAAAACCGGCGGCGCCCTCCTGGGCGACCGCATCCGCATGAACTCCATCAACGACCCTAGGGTGTTCATGCGTTCGCTGGCCACACGGCAGTCGAACCTGGCCATGTCGAAATATGTGAAAGATGCCGAGACCATCCTCCAGGCGGCCGGCTACGACCTCATCATCCTCGAAACTTCCGGCATCGGGCAGTCCGACACGGAGATCATCGACCACAGCAACCTGTCGATGTACGTGATGACCCCCGACTACGGGGCAGCTACACAACTCGAAAAGATCGACATGCTCGACTTTGCCGATATCATTGCACTCAACAAATTCGATAAGCGCGGTGCCCTCGATGCCCTCCGTGACGTGAAGAAACAGTATATGCGCAACCATATGCTGTTCGATGCCAAACCCGACGACATGCCGGTGTATGGCACCATTGCATCCCAATTCAACGACCCGGGGGTAAACCAGCTTTACAGGGCCATCATGATGCGCATCGACGACATTGCCGGAGGGAAATTCAAGACCGGCATGGCGCATACCGAAGAGATGTCGGAGAAGATCTACATCATCCCGCCGAAAAGGACCCGTTACCTTTCGGAGATCTCCGAGACCATCCGTCAATATAACGAATGGACCGAGCAACAGGCGGAGATCGCCCAACGCCTCTATGCCGTCAACGAAACGCTCGGGTTGCTGAAAGAGAAGGATGCCGGCGATATGGAAAGCCTCGAAAGGGCATACCGGGAAGAGGAACTCAACCTCGACCCCCATAATCTGGAAACAATACGAAGATGGGAGGAGAAGGTAAGATCATACAAGGATGAGGAATTTGTGTTCAGGGTGAGGGATAAGGAACTGAAGGTTGAAACGCATACCCAATCCCTGTCGCACCTGATCATCCCGAAGATCACCCTGCCGAAATACAAGGGCTGGGGCGACATCCTGCGTTGGAACCTGAAAGAGAACGTTCCGGGCGAATTTCCGTTTGCCGCCGGGGTGTTCCATTTCAAGCGCGAGGGGGAAGACCCCACCAGGCAGTTTGCCGGGGAGGGTGGCCCGGAAAGGACCAACAAACGTTTCCATTATCTCTCTTACGGCATGCCTGCCGTACGCCTGTCGACGGCTTTCGACTCGGTGACCCTCTACGGCCGGGATCCCGACATGAGGCCCGACATTTACGGTAAGATCGGCAATTCAGGGGTTTCGGTATCATGCCTCGATGATGCCAAAAGGCTGTATTCGGGCTTCGACCTCACCGATCCCAAGACATCGGTCAGCATGACCATCAACGGCCCGGCTCCCACCCTGGTAGGCTACTTCATGAACGCGGCCATCGACCAGGAATGCGAGAAGTACATCAGGGAAAACGGGCTGGAAAAGGAAGTCAATGCAAAGATCGATGCCATCTACAGGGAGAAAGGCACGAAAAGGCCGAAATACAACGGGCCCATCCCCGAAAGCCATAACGGCCTGGGAATAATGCTGCTTGGTGTCACCGGCAACATGGTGCTTCCGGCCGAAGTCTATGAAAAGATCAAGGCCGACACCATATGCAGGGTCCGCGGCACCGTGCAGGCCGACATCCTCAAGGAAGACCAGGCACAGAATACCTGCATCTTTTCAACCGATTTTGCCCTCAAGATGATGGGCGACGTGCAGGAGTACTTCAACCGGAACCATGTGCGGAACTTTTATTCCGTTTCCATCTCCGGTTATCACATTGCCGAGGCCGGGGCCAACCCGGTCACCCAGCTGGCCCTCACGCTGGCCAACGGCTTTACCTATGTTGAATATTACCTCTCGAGAGGCATGGATATCAATGCCTTCGCCCCCAACCTGTCGTTCTTCTTCAGCAACGGCATCGACCCCGAGTATTCCGTTCTGGGGAGGGTGGCCCGGCTCATCTGGTCCAAGGCCATGAAGTTGAAATACGGAGCCAACGAGCGTTCACAGAAACTCAAATACCACATCCAGACCTCGGGCCGTTCGCTGCATGCCCAGGAGATCGACTTCAACGATATCCGTACCACCCTGCAGGCCCTGTATGCCATATACGACAATTGCAATTCACTTCACACCAATGCCTATGATGAAGCCATCACCACGCCGACGGAAGAATCGGTGCGGAGGGCCATGGCCATTCAGCTGATCATCAACCATGAGCTTGGCCTGGCCAGGAACCAGAATCCCCTGCAGGGTTCTTTCATCATCGAGGAACTCACCGACCTGGTGGAAGAGGCCGTGCTGATGGAATTCGACCGGCTGACAGAAAGGGGAGGTGTGCTGGGTGCCATGGAAACCATGTACCAGCGCAGCAAGATCCAGGAAGAGTCGCTGTATTACGAAACCCTCAAACATACCGGCGAACTGCCCATTATGGGCGTGAACACCTTCCTCTCCTCAAAGGGCAGTCCGACGGTGATCCCCGGGGAGGTGATCAGGGCCACACCGGCCGAGAAGGAACAGCAGATCAAAACGATCAGGGACCTTCACCGTACCTGGGAGGCAGAGGGCGCCAGGCAGCTAAGAGAACTCAAGGACAGGGCCGCACATAACAGGAATGTCTTCGAAGGCATCATGGAAGCGGCTAAATACTGCTCCATAGGGCAGATCTCGCAGGCACTGTTCGAAGTGGGGGGGCAGTATCGCAGGAATATGTAGTATCGCTTCGCTGCTTAGAATGGGCTTCATTTCCGGGTGGTCAGCGCTTATGCATGGCTTTCATCTTCGCCTGGCATATCATATAATAAATTATTATAGGGATACCGTTTCACATGTATCTTCTTCACTTCTTCGTAAAGTATTCTCCTCAGGTCATCGATATTGGTCTTTTTCCGGGCCGAGATAAATGTGCACTGCTGCCCTCCTGTGGCCATCCAGGTCTTCTTCAGCTCGGTCAGCGACAGATTTTCCCTGTGTAAGGGCGTGAGGTCGTCATCGTCTTTTTCGATGAAGGTATAGGCATCGATTTTGTTAAATACCAGGATGATCGGTTTGTTGAAGGCATCAATCTCGGTAAGGGTCGTATTGACGGTGCGGATCTGGTCTTCAAAATCGGGGTGTGAAATATCGACAAGGTGAACCAGGATGTCGGCTTCCCTTACCTCGTCGAGCGTCGATTTGAACGATTCGATGAGGCTGTGGGGCAGTTTACGGATGAAACCAACGGTGTCGGAGATGAGGAAGGGCAGGTTTTGGAATACCACCTTCCGTACCGTAGTGTCGAGTGTGGCAAAAAGTTTATTTTCGGCAAAGACCTCTGATTTGCTCAGCAGGTTCATCAGGGTTGACTTGCCCACATTGGTGTAACCAACCAGGGCCACACGTACCATGCTGCCACGGTTCTTTCGCTGGGTTGCCTTTTGCTTGTCGATCTGTACCAGTTTGCGCTTCAGGAGCGCTATCCTGTCGCGTATGATACGGCGGTCGGTCTCTATCTCGGTTTCGCCCGGTCCCTTGAGGCCGATGCCGCCCTTCTGCTTCGAGAGGTGCGTCCACATGCGGGTAAGCCTCGGCAGCAGGTACTCATACTGGGCCAGTTCCACCTGCGTCTTGGCATGGGCGGTGCGGGCACGGCCGGCAAAAATGTCGAGGATGAGATTATTACGGTCGAGCACCTTACACTCGAGCACCCGCTCGATATTTCTCAGTTGGGAAGGGTTGAGCTCATCATCGAAGATGGCCATATCGATATCATGTTCCTTGATAAAGGCACGGATCTCATCGAGCTTGCCTGAGCCCACGAATGTCCTGGGGTCGGGATGGTCGAGCGGCTGTAAAAAGCTCTTCACCGGCACGCCACCGGCAGTATCGACAAGGAAGGCGAGCTCGCTGATATGCTCACCGGCACTCCAGCGGTCGTCGCCTTTGCTGATGACGCCTACAAGAACTGCCGTTTCCTTGAGGTTATCTATTTCTGTGGGTTCAGGCATTAAAATGGTTTAAACCCGATGATCCCGCGGACTTCCCTGAGTGTTGATGCGGCACTTTCACGTGCCGCTTCCGCTCCGCGGCTGGTGACCCGGCGAAGATATTCGTTATCGCCCGACAGGCTCAGGATCTTTTCCCTGAAGGGGGTGGTGAAGGCGATAACATCTTCGGCAAGCTGCTTTTTGAGGTCGCCGTAACGGATACGGCATTTGTTGTATTCTTCTTCGAAGAAAGCCACCGTATCAGGCTGCGACAGCACTTCCATCAGCGTGAAAAGATTTTTTATGGGCTCGGGCTTTTCCTGGTGCTCTTCTGTGGGGCCGCCGTCGGTGACGGCGCGCATCACCTTCTTTCGGATCACCTCCGGGGGATCGGCCAGGAAGATTGCGTTGCCTTCGCCTTCCGATTTGCCCATCTTGCCGGCACCGTCGAGTCCGGGGATCTTCACCAGGGCATCGCCGAAATTATATGCCTGGGGGATGGGGAAAAACTCGACATGGTACATCCTGTTGAAACGGCGGGCAAAGGTCCGCATCATCTCAAGGTTCTGTTCCTGGTCCTTCCCTACGGGCACCTTGGCCGCTTTATGGATGATCACGTCGGCAGCCATCAGTGTGGGGTAGGTGAGCAATCCTGCATTCACATTCTCGGGCTGCTTGCGCACCTTCTCCTTGAAGGAGGTGCATCGCTCCAGCTCGCCAAGGTAGGCATTCATGTTCAGCAGGAGGTAGAGCTCCGCGATCTCGGGCACATCGCTTTGAATATATATGGTGGCCTTTTCGGGGTCGATGCCGGCGGCAAGGTATTCAACCAGCACATTCTTGACATTCCCGTGCAGGTCGTCGGGTGTGGGGTGCGTGGTCAGGGAATGATAGTCGGCAATGAAGAAATAACAATTATTGTTTTCCTGCATCTTCACGAAATTCTTCATGGCCCCGAAATAATTTCCCAGGTGCAGATTACCGGTCGGCCTGATGCCACTTACTACTGTTTCCATAATCATTACTTCTAATATCAAATATCAGCTATCCGATATCCTAAATTTTAAGTTCTTCACCGTTCCTGTCGTAAATATGATATTCGAGGAAGTGGTAACTGCTGTCTTTGTTAAGGATGATCTTCTTCCCAAGCTTCCGTTGCCATTTCGACCGTATGGAGGTGAGCAGTCCTCTGGTGAGGTAGGCATGAAGGAATGGATGAACGATCAGGGTCACCTGCTTTTCGTTCTGTTCGCGCATCAGGTATTGCAGGTTGTTCTCAATCTCGTCGGTGATGATAATGCTTGGTCCGATCTTTCCCGTACCGTTGCATGCAGGGCATTTCTCGAGGGTTTCGATGGTCATCTCGGGCCTCACCCGTTGTCGGGTGATTTGCACAAGCCCAAACTTGCTTGGCGGGAGGATGGTGTGCTTGGCACGGTCTTTTGCCATCTCTTCCCTTAACTTCTGGAAGAGGTCGCGACGATGCCGCGACTCCAGCATATCGATGAAATCGACCACGATGATGCCACCCATGTCCCGTAGCCTGAGCTGCCTGGCAATTTCGGCTGCAGCTTCAAGGTTGACCTCCAAGGCATTGGTCTCCTGTGAGTTTTGCCTGTTGACCCTGTGTCCGCTGTTCACATCAATCACATGGAGCGCTTCCGTATGTTCGATGATCAGGTATACGCCGCTTTTAATGGTCACATTTTTTCCGAAGGAAGTCTTGATCTGCTTGTCGAGACCGAAATGCTCGAAAATTGGCGCCTTGCCCCTGTAAAGCTTCACGATGTCGAGCTTTTTAGGTGCGATCTTGGTGATGTAACTCCTGATCTCTTCATACAGGTCGGGGTCGTTGACATGCACACTGTTGAACGATTCGCTCAAAACATCGCGGAGCAGGGCCGAAGTCCTGTCGAGTTCGCTGATCACCTTGCTCGGGGGTTTCAGTGCGCGCAGCTTGCGTGTGAGAATGTTCCATTTCTTGACCAGCCCTTTCAGGTCGGCATCGAGGTCGGCCACGAGCTTGTCTTCGGCCACCGTACGTATGATCACCCCCATGTTGTTTGGCTTAATGCTTTGTATAAGCCTCTTAAGCCTGTTACGTTCGTCAACGCTCTTGATCTTTTGAGAAACGGATATGCGGTTGGAGAAAGGCACCAGCACCAGGTACCTCCCGGCAAAGGAAATCTCCGACGAGATACGGGGCCCCTTGGTGGAAATGGGCTCCTTGGCGATCTGAACGGCGATCTGCTGGTTGGTCTTCAGCACGCTGGCAATCTTCCCTGTTTTTTCAATGTCGGGTTCCAGCTTGAAAGTAGTGATATCGGGTTGCGGGCCCTTGGGCGACAAGGCCTGCCTGACAAACTTGTTGAGGGACCTGACCTGTGGGCCGAGGTCGAGATAGTGCAGGAACCCGTCCTTCTCGTATCCCACATCGATAAATGCGGCGTTCAAACCGGGCATGATCTTTCTTACACGGCCAAGGTAAACGTCGCCGACAGCGTAGTTGTTGTCGAGTTTTTCTTTGTGAAGTTCAACAAGGAATTTATCCTCCAGCAAAGCAATATCCACCTCATTCTTAAACGAATTAATGATCAATTCCTTTTCCACGGTAGTATGGTTTTAATGACAAAACCACTGATAAAATATATCAATGATCGAATAAACAAGAAAGGCGGTATGGAAAAGCGGTAGGGATGGAAATATAAAACAATTGCATAATGTTTAAGAAGCTACATTATGCAATTGCAATATTATTTCTTCTTATGTCTGTTCTTTCTCAAGCGTTTTTTCCGCTTGTGGGTCGACATCTTGTGTCTCTTCTTCTTTTTCCCGCTGGGCATAATAATTTCTTTTAAACAATTATTTTACATTCTTCTTCACTTCATTGACAAAGGTCTTAGCAGGCTTGAATGAAGGAATGAAGTGTTCCGGGATGATGATCGTGGTGTTCTTTGAAATGTTCCTGCCGGTTTTTTGAGCCCTTTTCTTGACCGTAAAACTGCCGAACCCCCTCAAATAAACATTTTCGCCTTTGTTGAGAGATCCTTTAACAGCTTCCATGAAGGCTTCCACGGTTGCCTGAACGGCAACTTTTTCAATTCCTGTTTTGTTCGCGATATCTGCTACGATTTCTGCTTTTGTCATGATATATTTTTTAAGTAGTTAAACGATAATTTTCTGATACGGGCTGCAAATATATAATTTTTTTTTAACCAAAAGAATATCTGCACATTAATTTTTATTTCTAATGTACTCTAAATAAATTTGTTCACTCAAAAATATGGACTTCGCCAGACATATATTGGCATGGTACGATGTGCACCGGCGCCGCTTGCCCTGGAGGGAAACAAACGACCCTTACCTGATCTGGCTGTCGGAGGTCATCCTTCAGCAGACCCGGGTTGAGCAGGGGTTGGATTATTACCTCAGCTTCGTTAAGGCATATCCCGATGTGGAGCGTCTTGCCGCCGCCGCAGAAACCGATATCCTTAAGCTGTGGCAGGGGCTCGGTTATTATTCACGTGCCCGCAACCTTCACCATGCTGCGGGGCAGATCGTCGGGGAGTTTGGGGGGGCTTTTCCAGGTACCTTTCATGAGATCAGGAAGCTGAAGGGTGTGGGGGAATACACTGCGGCCGCCATCGCCTCCATCGCCTTCGGCGAGCCGGTGGCCGTGGTCGACGGGAACGTGAAACGGGTCATGGCCAGGATCTTCGGGCTGGAGTCGACGGGTACCTCCCTGCACAGGGATGCCGGCAGGATCATGACGCGTGAGCTGGACCGGAGTAACCCCGGCGATTTCAACCAGGCGGTGATGGAGTTCGGGGCCCTGCAATGCACACCCAAAAACCCTGACTGCGGCACCTGCATCTTCAGCGACCTATGCTATGCCCTGCGATACGGGAAGGTCGAGAAGCTGCCCGTTACCGCATCGAAGGCCAAACCGGGAAACAGGTATTTTTCCTATCTCCTGATCAGGATACATGGCGAAAAACCGGGGATCGTCATGAAAAAACGTACCGGCAATGATATCTGGAAGAACCTCTACGACTTCCCCCTCATCGAGTCGGAAAAAGAGCTGGAGGTGCCGGCACTGCAGCGCCATCACGAATACCTGGCATGGCCGGGTGAGGGAACCTGCATCAACCGGAGCACGGGCATTTACAGGCACCAGCTCACCCACCGCACCATCTTTGCCCGTTTCCACTTTATCAGCATCGGCCCGTCGCAGCTTGCCAACATGCCCCGGCACTGGGAGGTGGTGCCTCCGGATGAGCTGGGCCGGCTTCCCGTTCCCAGGCTGATCGAAAGATTTTTGTCGGAACAGGATCTTTCCCGTCGGCATTTTTTTTAAAAAAGATCCACTTCCGGGTGTGACATTTTCCATTTTTCGGTATTAATAGATAAGGACACAGCAATAATGCCTGTCCGATGAGGGCAGGCTCGACTAAATTCACTAATTTTGTAAACTAAATTAAAACTGAGAGAAATGGCTGGAATCAACAAAGTAATT
>CAZHYA010000039.1:0-2126 GCA_964536525.1 uncultured Bacteroidales bacterium
GCCATTGTCGATCGATTTGAATACGATCTTCCCGTCGCGCCGCGGGATAATGGTGGCATAGGCGTATTTGTTAATGGTGGCATTGAGCACGGCTCCCCCGTAAAGGTCGGAATATGGTGCAACGTCGGTCCCGCCTCCGGCGAGCCCCAGCCTCAGCGGTGCCTTGCTCCTGTATAGTTTCATCATGTCCGGGCTCCTATTTTATCAGCGAGTTTATCTATGGCCTGAAGAAAAATGTCCCAACTGTATTTCTTTTTCTCATTTTTTACGTTTTCGGCAAACGCTTGTTCTCTGTTTTCATCAAAATATTTCCTGATGGCTTCTGCGATCTCATCCGCTTCAGGCTTCACCACGTATCCTGCAACACCATCGGGCACCATCTCCGGCAGGGCTCCCACGGCAGTCACCACCATGGGCTTGTCGTAATGGTATGCCACCTGGGTGACGCCACTCTGCGTGGCATCGCGGTAGGGCTGCACCACCAGGTCGGCAGCACAGAAATAGCGTGCCACCTCCGCATTAGGTATAAATTCGTTGTTCATGATCACCTTATCATAGACTCCCAGATCGCCGACAAGTTTCCTGTAATACTCATAATCGTCATAAAATTCGCCTGCGACAACAAGTTTCAGGGGCAGATGTGAAAGTTTTTCGCTGGCCAGCGCATGGAGCAGCAGGTCGAGGCCCTTGTATTTTCTCACCAGTCCGAAAAACAACAGGTACTTGTTTTCGGGGGGTAACTCCAGTAATGCCAATGCTTCCTCCCTGCTGAGGGCCTGCCCGTAATTGTCGTACAGGGGGTGAAGGCAGACGGCCCTTGGTTTTAGCTTGTCGAAGTGCGAAAGATCGTCCATCACCGCTGCCGACATGGTGATGAACCCCTGCACCGGCTTAAGGAAATAAGATGTGAGGGCCCTGTCGCCCGGACGAGGCTCATGAGGGATCACGTTATCGGTGATCGCGATGATCTTTGTAGTCCTGTTTTTTCTTATCTTTCTTGCTATGCATCCCAGTGCGGGCCCCATGAAGGGGATCCAGAACCTTATGATAACAAGGTCGGGCCGTAGTTTGCGGATCATCCTGCCCGTTTTGATCCAGCTAAGCGGATTGATGGAATTGATGGTGCTGCGAATGCGGATACCCTCCGGAGCCGGCTCATCCGTGAATTGCGACTTGCCGGGAAAGAGAATTGAAGGATACTGAAGGCTGAAGCTGAATATCTCCACCTCGTCACCCCGGTCGGCAAAGGCTTTTGCCAGCCTTTCGTTGAAGGTCGACATCCCTCCTCCCCTGAGGGGGTGGGCAGGCCCGACGATAATTATTTTTCTTTTTTCAGACATTCCGGCAATGGTCAGTCCCTCACGGGATCGTCATGTCCTATCCTCTGCTGGATGATGTATTTGTTCCTGTCGTGGGTACTCCGCGAGATCATCTCGGCCAGGAAACCGGCCAGGAATAGCTGTACCCCAACCACCATGGCCAGCAGGGCGAGATAAAACAGGGGCTGATCCACGACATCGCGCCGGGCAAGGCGAAAAACCTTTTCGATGATGATCCAGAGCGAAATGATACCCCCGCCAAGAAAGAAGAGGGTGCCCATGCTTCCGAAGAAGTGCATGGGTTTTTTAACAAAACGCGTCACAAAAGTGATTGACAACAGATCGAGAAATCCCTTGACGAAACGTTCGACCCCGAATTTGGTCTTACCATATTTACGCTCCTGGTGCCGGACGACCTTTTCACCGATCTTACTGAAGCCCGCCCACTTGGCGATAACGGGGATGTAACGGTGCATCTCACCATAAACTTCAATGCTTTTTACCAGGTCGAGCCTGTATGCCTTCAGCCCGCAGTTGAAGTCGTGAAGCCTGATGCCCGACATCATGCGGGTAACACGGTTGAAGAATTTCGAAGGAAGGGTCTTGCCCAGGGGGTCGTGCCTTTTCTTCTTCCATCCCGAAACCAGGTCGAAGCCATCCTGGATCACCATATTGTAGAGCGCGGGGATCTCCTCCGGGCTATCCTGCAGGTCGGCATCCATGGTCACCACCACCTCGCCTGCAGCAACTTCAAAGCCTGAATTCAGGGCAGCTGATTTTCCATAGTTCCGCTTGAAGCGGATCCCC
>CAZHYA010000039.1:2146-8304 GCA_964536525.1 uncultured Bacteroidales bacterium
AGCTTCCATGAGCCGTCGGTGCTTCCGTCATCCACAAAGATGATCTCATATGAAAACTTATGCTCATCCATCACCCGCCTGATCCATGAAGCCAGTTCGGGGAGCGACTCTTCCTCGTTGAGGAGGGGTATGACGATCGAGATATCCATTAACGGCTTATCCAAGGCTTACTTTCTCTTCTTTTTTAATGAAAATGGAAATGATCAGTGCTGCCAGTATGCCCATCAAGGCATAGGAAAAAACGGTTCCAATGGCATAGGTAAGCGGCGTATGTATATATTCCTGCATTTGCAGTGCCTGTTTCTCCTGTTCAGGAGCCATCCCCATATTGTATATTTCATTGGCTGCTTCAATCTTTGCTTGGACAATGTCGCCCGGGTTAATGCTGTAGTGATAGATCCCGGTATAAATGGCGACCATGAAGGAGGCGAACAAGATCGAGAGGAACCCGATCTTAACAGCCCTGCCATAGGATATATAGCCGCCGCATTTCTTGTTTCTGTAATCCAGGGTTACAATGGCAATACCGGTTACAAAGACCACCAGGGAAATGATCATGCCTGCCGTCGACTGCTGTATACCTGCCAGGAAAAGAATGAGATGTACAAGGATGAGGCCGACCGCAAGCAGCAAACCATAATAAAGGGCAGCCTGTCCGGCTGATGGTTTAAGTTCTTTTGCAATATTTTCTTCCATGACTGAGGGATTAATGTTTATGCAAATTTAGTTTTTTTTTCATTACACCTCTTATCCAAACATTGCCTGATGCCTGATGCCCGGAGCCGGTCAATAAAATGAAGCCGTTACCTTGTGGTATGCCAATATTTTTATATCTTTGCAACGGGTAAGTCTTTCACGACCAGCTCCTGCTGAATTCCCCCAGGTCCGGAAGGAAGCAAGGGTAGGCGGTTGTAGCGGTGCGATGCAAGGTACTTACCCTTTTTTTTATAAATTATCATGTTACTTAGGATACACCCCGATACCCCCTCCGAACGTCAGATCAGGATCGTGACCGAATGCCTGAACGATGGAGGAGTCATCATTTTCCCTACCGACACCATCTACGCCATCGGTTGCGATATTTACAAGCCGCGGGCGGTCGACCGTGTTGCGCAGATCAAGGGTGTGAAAAAAGAAAAAGCCAACTTCAGCTTTATCTGCCACGACCTGAGCCATCTGTCGGAATTTTCAAGGCCAATTGACACTGCCGTCTACAAGATGATGCGCCGCAACCTCCCGGGGCCATTCACCTTCATCCTCGATGCCAGCAACAAGGTCCCCAAAATATTCCAAAGCAAAAAGAAAACGATCGGTATCAGGGTCCCCGACAATAACATCGCACGGGATATCGTGAAGTATCTGGGAAACCCTGTCTTATCCACTTCGATCCATGATGATGACGAGATCATAGAGTATACGACCGATCCCGAACTCATTTTTGAACGTTACAGCAATCTTGTCGACCTGGTCATTGCAGGAGGGCACGGCGACAACACTCCATCCACCATCATTGACTGTACTGGCGATGAACCCCTGTTGATCAGGGAAGGTAAAGGCTTATTGCAATAACATCATCCTAAACGATATTCATTCCCGGCAGGCCGTGTACTGCCATGAACAGCGATCTCCTCTGTGCAGGCCATGCTGTCTTAGCCAAAATATAGCCAAATTCCCTTGCTACATTAAAAAATATGCCTATTTTTGCAGCCGCAAAATGATTGGCTAGCTCAGTCGGTAGAGCAACGGCCTTTTAAGCCGTGGGTCCTGGGTTCGAATCCCAGGCCAATCACGATAAAGCCCCGGATCAGGGGCTTTATCATTTTATACCGCCATATGCCGGGTTAAAGTTCCTGTTTCAGGCCGCATATTACACCTCCAGGGTCCGGCAGATCTTCACAGCTATAAATAATTTCTCCATATATGGCTGCATCATTCTGATATTATTTATTAACTTGCCCGGTCATCCGGCAATGAGTGGTCCGGATATTATGATCAAAATTTCCATTAACCTAAAATCATTAAGATGTTTGATCCAATGTTACTTTACATGCCTAACCCGCTACTGGCAATCTTTCCCATCATCCTGATCATTCTCCTGGTGTCACTGATCCCGATGGTGTTTTACATCCTCACCCTTCAAAAGGCATTGACCCGTGTTTCGCCCGAGAACCGTGCCATGCCACCAGAAAATGCATGGTTGCTGATTATCCCGCTGTTCGGACTTATCTGGCATTTCATCGTGGTGAACAACATGGCCAGAAGCCTTGCTGCAGAATTCAAAAAGCGGGAAATTACGGTCGAAGAAGTGGAACCCGGAAAATCACTGGGGCTGGCTACCTGTATCCTGCAGGTGTGCACCATTATCCCCTTCCTGGGCTTTCTGGCAGGGCTGGCCGGGCTGATATGCTGGATCCTTTACTGGATCAAGATCGATGGCTACAGCTCAAAACTGTTATTCCACCAGGCTGCCTCCTGATCCGCTCTACCGGCGGTGGCCGCCAACCCTAAAAAAATTTGAGGCATGAACCTTGCCAGGGCAGAGGAGATATTGAAAAAGTACTACCCGGAAGGAAGCCAGGCCTACGATTACCTTTACCGCCACAGTCTGGCTGTCGCCGCACATGCGGTCAGGGTGGCGGAGAGGCATCCCGAACTAACCCCCGATATTGGGTTTATCCATACGAGTGCCCTGCTCCACGACATCGGCATCTTCATGACCGATGCCCCGGGTATCGGTTGTTTCGGTAAACACCCCTACCTGGCTCACGGTTATCTTGGCAGGAAACTGCTTGAGGATGAGGGTTATCCTGAACATGCGCTGGTATGCGAGCGCCACGTAGGTGTGGGGATAAGCCGCGAGGAGGTGATCCGGCGTGGTCTTCCCCTTCCGCACCGCGACATGATGCCGGTCAGCGTGGAAGAAGAGATCGTTTGTTACGCCGACAAGTTTTATTCAAAAAAGCCAGGCAGGCTGACGATACCCGAAAGCCCCGAAATGATACTCAGAAAGCTCGAAAAGCACGGCCCTGACAAGCCGGAGGCCTTTCGCAGGCTTATAGCCAAATATGGCTTGCTATAGGATCACTGGTTTACTATTGTGAACCTTACCACGGCCATGCGACCCTGCTCATCGACAGCCGTAACGAGATGTTCTCCCTTCATTGTCCGTATGCCCATCTGGTGCCTGTGGATGGTCGTTCCGATGTATTCTTCGTCGAGGTGCCAGTATACCGTCGTTTCCGGCTTCCGATGAGCAAGCTCAAGCACCATTTCTCCCGGTTCACCGTCGAGTTCGACGGGGATAAATATCCTTGCATCGTTATCGGGATAAAGGAAGGCCATTGACGCTGCCTGTTCCTGTGGCAAGCAGTCGGGGCGATATGGAGGCAGGGTGGCATACCGGGAATGTCCTTTTTTATAATACCATTCCATGGCCGGGGGCAGCACAAACCATTTTTGGTGAATCATATCATCGACTGATTCACATTCTTCCGTAACCCGGTATTGCCGTGAGCTGTCGAGGTGGACAATGCGGTGGTACGGACAGGGCAAGGATCTTAACCCGTTCAGGGGAACCCATAAACTGTCGGCCATTTCACAATCAGCACCCATACGGTAGCCGCTATGGCTGCATACCGCTATCTTCCTCATCTCGTCGAAGGGCTGGTCGAACCATCCACGGCGCGGCAACAAGTCGAAGAGGTCGAACATGAGCGGTGCAGCCGCTGTCAGTCCCGTCAGGCCGGGCCTTCCCTCTCCGTCGGCATTGCCTGCCCAAACGGCAACAACATATCCGGGATCGGTGCCAACCGCCCAGGCATCCCTGAAGCCAAAGCTTGTGCCAGTCTTCCATGCAACCCTCCTCGATGAGGTGAAAGCCTCCCAGTTCTCCTCACGCTCGGGCCTGTTTACCTCCTGCATGGCCTTGTATGTCAGCCAAATGGATGAGGCGCCGAGCAGGCGCTCGTCGGTCAGGGCATTATCTTCCTGCCTTCCATGCCTGGTAACGACAGGTGGATGAATATCTCCGGGCGAATACCTTCCGCTCCTGGCATAGAAATTATTAAGCACCCGCGACATGCCGGCATAGATCCCTGCCAGGTCCCATAGCGTTATTTCCGCCCCTCCGAGGATGAGTGAAAGCCCGTAGGTGCCTGCCGGCCTGTCGAGGCTGGTCATGCCCAGGTCTTGAAGGAATGCATGGAAGCGGCCTACCCCGTAATCACGCAACATATTGATGGCAGGGATGTTCAGCGAGCGCGACAACGCCATGTCGGCATGCACCGCACCATCATAGGTATCGTTGTAGTTCTTGGGCGAGAAACCGGCCATGCGCGTTGGGATGTCGGGGATAAGGGTCCCTGGAAGTATAGCCCCGTCTTCAAGCATGGCGGCATAGAGCAAAGGTTTCAGCACACTGCCGCTGCTGCGGTGAGCCATGATCACATCAACCATTTCGCCATGTTGCCCCTCTCCCACTGTCGTGTTGCCTGCATAGGCCAGCACATCCCCGCTTTCAACTTCAAGTATCAATGCAGATGCATTATGTATCTCGTTATTTTTCAAATTTTTAACATGACGATCCAGTACTGACTGCAATTGCATCTGCAGGTTGTGGTCGATGGTGGTCTGCACCCTTTCTCCCTTGTGCTCAGAGTGCATGCGGGCCAAGAGGTGGGGCGCCAGTTGCGGCAGCGGCTTCGGGTTGGCCGGCAGCTGCTCCTGCCTGGCCAGCTTCCAGTCGAGCGTATCCATGTCGCCATGATCGAAAAGCCTGTTGAGCAGGGCATTACGTTTTTCCAGCAAGGTATCTCTGTTCCTGCCGGGATGGATGAGTCCCGGTGCATTGGGCAGCACAGCAAGGCATGCGGCATCCGCCCATGTCATGTCGGCAGGCGTGCAGGAGAAATACCTCCAGGTGGCGGCCTCCAGCCCCACCACATTACCACCGAATGGAGCATGGGAAAGGTACATCCTCAGGATATCCTCCTTGCTGTATATCATTTCAAGTCGCAGGGCAAGAAAGATCTCGACGATCTTCTCCTGTATAGTACGAGGCTTTCCCTTGCGCATCAGCCTGATGACCTGCATGCTGATCGTGCTGCCCCCGCTGACGATCCTTCCATGGCCGACATTCAGCGCCAAAGCTCTTATGAGGGCCAGGCCATCGATGCCGGGATGTTGGCGGAAGTTCTTATCTTCAAAAAGGATGATGCTCTTCACCATCTTTTCAGGCAGGCTGTCGGGTGGAGGAAAACGCCACTGTCCGTCGTCTGCGATCATGGCGCCAAGCAGCCGGCCATCACGGTCCTCGATCACCGTCGACAGCGGATCTTCAAAGCCTGGCGGCCTGAACAAAAGACAGGTAGCAGGAAGGGCCAGCAGAAGGATGATCCACCAAAATCGTGAAAGTGTATGCAGCAGATGGTGGCGCATGAGCGTTTAACGTTGCTTCACCACTTCAACCCACATACCTGACCTTCTGGCATATACAGAAGGATCATACATGGCTTCACACTGAGGACCCGGCATGTAGTATCTCCCTGTATAGGCTGCATTCAGCAGGATCCTGTAGGTGACCGAAGCTGAGGCCCCTGATATGCTGAAGTAGGTCATCACCCTGTCGTCCCTGAAATCCCTGTAATCAAACTCACTTTGACTCAGTATATCAGGAACATCATGCAACCTCCGGTTGATGATCTCCCAGCCACTCGGAAACACCTGTGTAAGGGCGAGGTCGCGGTATGACGAATAGGCTGATCCCCTGCCTATTCTTACTTCGGCGATGAAGTCGGTGCCCTGTTCTATCGAAGCAGGGTTTACAGGCCTCCCCTGAAGGTCTTTGTATGCTACACTCATGTCAAGATGATGATCTACATCAGTGCTGCTGTCGGTCAGGGGTATCCCCTTCAGCATAATGGTGACGAAGAGCTCTTTCTCGTCATCATTAACGATCCTGATGCCGAAGTTCCTGCCTGTTCCCGGATCAGGCTTCAGCGTAGTGCTGTAGAAGTCGTTGCGCACCCTGGTGTATGTGCCCTCGCCGGCGTCGTAGCTGAACATCATCCCGGATGATGCAGGTGGTTGGCCTTTATAATAGGCTGCCATCGACATCAGGCAGAAGGAGGGGTGATTGCCGTACGCCTTCAGGATACGAT
>CAZHYA010000039.1:8314-11818 GCA_964536525.1 uncultured Bacteroidales bacterium
TCATCCATTCCTGCCTGGTGAGGGCCTCAGAGATCTCGCTGGCAAGGCGGAAAGCCCTATCATCATCACCCAGCAGGCAAAGGCTTTCCAGTATCATGGCCTGGTCTCTCAGAACGGATCCGAAGGTATGGTCGAAAGCTGAATAGCCGTTCACGGCCAGCCCGGCCTCCTCTGCGATCCGGCGGGCAAGCTCCGGCTGTCCGGCCAGCATATAAGCACTCACCAGGCGCCACTTTGCCGCAGAACAGATGCCGGGGGTTTCGCGAAGGCGGTTCATCGCCCTCAGGTCGGGCGATCCCGCCAGAGCCAGGGTATACAGCCTGTATGCCTGCATCAGGCCTCTATTGTAGGCGGCATCATCCTCAGGTGCCCAGGTCACCACTTGCTCCTGTTGAAAAGCCAGCCAGGACGACCTCAGGCCGACAGGCAGGCTGTAACCTTTCTTTTCAGCCTCAAGGAAGAAGTGCCCGGCATAGGAACTCACCCATTCATTGACCCTTCCGCCCTGCCAGAGCGACAGGCCGCCGTTGCCATGCTGAAACCTGACCAGGCTGTTAAGGGCATTGCGCACGTTGGCAGTGGCACGTCGCTCCATGGCTTCAGTCATCCCGGTGAATTGGGCCAGGTAAAGCTGCGGAAAAGCGGCCGATATTGTCTGCTCGAGGCATCCGTGAGGATAGCTCAGAAGATATTCCAGCCGCCTGTCGAGGTCGATGGGCATGAGGGCGGCCACATCAACGGATACTGTATTGCTTCCGGGAACGCCGGGCAGCTCCTCATCGAAAACAAACTCCCCGCCCGGCTGCAGCCTCGCACCAAAAAGCCTGGTAACGGGAGGGTTGGGGTTGCGTATGTCTATCCCGATGCTGTAAGTTGCCTTGTGTTTGCCGCTTGTGGCTTCTATGTCGATCCTGCCCGTGCCTGTGTTTTCCACTGTGGTGAGGATAAAACTGACAACCTGGTCACCACTCTCCTCAAAGTGCGCCTTCCCCTTAAGCTCACCTTCAAGAAACATTTTATTTGTTTTTATGGTGATGTTTACATCCCTGATCTGATCATCCATGGCAAAGACGGTCACCGGGAGGCTTGCCTTTTCGCCAGGGCCAAGCACCCTGGGCATCGTGGCCAGCAGCATCAGCGGCTTTTTCACGGGAGTGGTCTTTTCGGCCGACCCATACGACATCTCCCCTGCCGCCACCACCATGGTTCTTACGCTGCCCACGTAGTCGGGCATGGTGAACGAATGCGTCGCGGTTTCTCCCCTGCCCAGGCTGAAGGGCCCCAGGAAGCGAACTACCGGCTTGAAGCGGTTTGCTTTAACATCCTTTACCGGCACCAGATCGGCGTCGCCGCCTATACCGAACACTTGTCCGGTCTTTCCGCCATAGGCCCCGATCACATGGCTGTAAAGATCCCAGGTTTTCACGCCAAGCGCTTCCCTGGCAAAGAAATGTTCCTAGTGGTCAGGGGGACTGAACGTCGTCAGGTCAAGCAGCCCTTCATCTACCATCGCCAGGGTATAGGTCATCGGCATCCCGTACTCTTCGTGAACCTCAATATTTACCTGTTTTCCCGGTTCAAGCACATCTTCCATGTCCAGTATAGGGGTGATATGTGAAGCGGGATCCTCCACCTTCAGCGGGATGATACCGTACAGGCGCATGGGGGCATCGTTTAAGGTCTGTGCATGGGGCTGCACCAGGGTGATATGCACATAAACGTTAGGAGCCATCTCCGGTGTGACCATGAAGCTGTATGATGTCTGTCCCTGAAGGGTCTCCACCCATGAAGCATGCACGATCTCCGAACCCGACTCTATGCTTAGCAGTGCCCTGCCCTGCCCTGAGGAAGGGAACACCACCGTGGCCGTCTCGCCGGCCTGATAAGTGGTTTTATCCGAAGTGAAGGTTAGCAGCGATGCGGCACCGGGAAATTCGCGTTGTGCCTGCCCGGCCCAGCCCGGCCAGTCGACGTAGGCGGTCTTCCCGGCTGCGGCGCCTCCCGCCGGGTCCCAAACCCTCACAAAATACCGTCCCCATTCGGGATAGTCGATCCTGAAATGAAATGATCCCCTGCCCGACCCGTCGGTGTTCAGATAGGTTTCAGTTACAGGCTCCGTGTACGCCGATCCAAAAGATGTGGCCATGTCGTTGTCGGAAGCATTCCACCACCAGCGCCACGAGACTTTATATACCGCTGCTTTCAGGTTTTTTACCTGCACGGGCTTGCCGCCTGCATCGCAGGTTACCACCTCCACCCTGTGTGTGGTGTCGGTTAACAGCATCCCGCGCTTGTCGCCCTCGGGCAACTTCAGGCCCACAAAGGTCTTGAAGGGGGCATAGTCCATGGTGAAGAAATCCGTACTGAAATCGCCCCCTTCCTCAAAAGCCCTTACCGTAAAGGCTGCCTGCAGCATACCCGGGGCATTCGGCACCACCGGCGGCGTAAACGAAACAGAGGCACGACCAAGCTCATCAACTTTCCCGTCGAAAATGGCCATCTCGTCAGGGTAAAAATCCCTGGAAGGATCGGTAAATGTATATCCGGGGAAACTGCCGAAGCCCCTGCTGTTCTTGTGAAGGCTCATGTCGACCTTCGTCCTCAGATTCCTGGCTACAGCGCCGTGCAGCCATTTTACCGACAGGCTGGCAATCATTTCCTTTCCACCCTGCAAAGGCCCCTTGCCGGGGTCAAAGGCTATCTTCAACCTGTTTCTATCCTGAGTGCCTTCGTAAATGTAGCCCCTCCGACCATCACCCTGGCCGTCCAGCTGCCTGTAGGGGCTTCGGCATCTGTGGTAGTGACCAGCTGGTAAATGTTCCCTTCCGGTTTCGTTTTAACCATCCTTTTCACGACCCTGCCAAATGGATTGAGGAGTTCGAAGATGACAGGATGCTCTTCCGGGAGGTTAGCCTGGCGGTCGTCAAGGATGAAATTGAGGAAAAGGGTATCGCCGGGACGCCATACGCCCCTCTCGCCATAGAGAAACCCCCGTATTCCCTTCTCGACTGTGCGGCCGCCGACATCAAAATCGCTGACAGACAGCGCATTGCCATCATCAATGCGCAGGTACGCATTCTGTTGACCCTTGTTCGCGACAAGCAGGAAAGGCGATCCTTCCACCGCGATCTCTGTCATGCCGTCAGCACCGCTGCTGCCCGCCCCTATCTCCTGCAACTGGAAGTTCAGGGCCTGAAGTGCCACGCCCTGCAATGGCAAGGAGGTCACGAGGTCGGTGACTGCAACCAGCAGCTTGCCATCATGGCCGGACTTAACGATCAGGCCGATGTCGGAAGCCAGGATATTTGTCTTTACAAAACGGGATGAATTATAATACGACACATGGCAGGGGTTATCCTCCTCCCTCCAGTCGTATCCTTCGGGCCAGTATCCCCAGTAATATCCGTCGGGGTCGTCCCAAAAGGAAGATTCCTCGAAATCCCATGATCCCTCAACCGTTGTGGCGGAATGATCTTCAGGGGCGCCTGCCGAGCCATTACATTC
>CAZHYA010000040.1:0-1583 GCA_964536525.1 uncultured Bacteroidales bacterium
CGACCCGGGAGGGGGCCATTGCTCAAAGCCTTTATTATCAGGCCGTCCCTCCAACAGGCGTTGCCAGTGCTGTCTGTTCATGCTTGCCCTCCCCCCTGCATCCTCAACAAGATATGGGTAGCGCAATGTCAGGTCGTCAACAAGGATGCCATACAAGGGGTTGATCACTGCCTGACCGTCAGGTGCGGAGATGAATGAATAGGCCATGACGGGTGGAAACATCATGTCGCCCCCCATGACGATATAACCTTGCGGCTCAAAAGTGAAACAATGGGCCATAATTTTGCCGTTCCCGGCGACGATGGCATGGTGGTATTCGGGAATGAATTGCTCACCATTATCCTTAGCGTCAAGCCATGCCCTTGCTGCCAGCCCTGCCTGTTCAGGCGTAACCACCTGCGCGATGGACGGGCAGGTTACGCTCATCCATAACAAAACGGTCATTAAAACAATTGTTCTCATTTTCCTTTGCTTGTTGGTTTTACTTGAAATTATCCTTTACAATCGACCTGTTGCAGGTTTCCCTGAAGCTGCAATACCTGCACCTGTCTTCATCTTCGGTCTGTACAAATGGCCTGGCGGGATCAAATATTTCCCTGACAAGGGTTTTCAACCTCTGCTCAAACTCTTCAAATACCATCTTGTCCAATGCCTCGCTGCCAGGAGGTTTCACCATCATGGGGCCGGCACCCGGCGCTCTGAGTGAGATGATCCCTGTTGTAAGCTCACTTTCCGCGGGGTGTTTCCTCTGATAAAGCCAGGAATACATCAGGAGCTGAAAGGCCTGGCTGTATCCGGGGTCGCTGAAGAGTTCGTCCCATGTGGCGGGCTTCAGCTTGGCGGGCCTCACGTATCCTGTCTTGTAGTCAAGGATGCGGATCCTGCCTGATCGCTCGTCGACCCTGTCGATCGTCCCCCTGAAATTGACGTTGCCCGGCCCGGGCCCTGCAATGTCGAGTGCGGTATAAAAGGTATTCTCCAGGTCGGTCAATATCAGGCTCTCACCGTCGCCGAGCCAGGATGATTCACGCTCGAACACCTGCATCAGCATGTTCACGGCCACGTGAACGATAAGGTAGTTCTTCCCGAAACTGATGTCCGACTCATGGTAAAACTTTCCGAACTGGACCTGCACCTCCTTTTTGGCCGATCTTTTGAGGTCCTCAAAGTGCTTTTTGTTAAGCTTCTGTCCGGTATACTGGCCCAGAAGGGCTTTAAGGGCTTCATGCAGCACCGTGCCCAGTGTTTTGGCGTCGATGGTCTCTTCAATATCCTCAGCCTCTTCGATCCTGAGCAGGCGTGCCAGATAGAACTGCAATGGACAGTTGATGAAAATGTTCAGTGAGCTTGGGTGAAATCCTTTTTGGGCCTCTTCCGACAATAAACGGAGCACCTCTTCATCCTTTTCGATCACGATGGCGGTATCGCGCTTTACTGCCCCGGGCGGCACAGAGAGGAGTTTGTCGGTGATGCTGATGCCGGAATGATAAACCGGCCCTTCATGCTGTAATTGTTTGATGAAACGGCTCTTCTCCCCCCCGCCAAGATGCCCGGCTTCGGTATCGTAGATAAGGTGTACTTCT
>CAZHYA010000040.1:1593-4517 GCA_964536525.1 uncultured Bacteroidales bacterium
GCATCCTGGCAGCCGGCAGGGTGCCTTCATTCACCGAGAGCATGATCACCCTGTCAAAATCAAGGGTCCTGGTCTCGAGCACACCCATCACCTGCAGGCCCTGCAAGGGTTCTCCGCGAAAGGGTATGCGTTGCTGGGAGGCCAGCTGCCGGAACACCATCTGAAGGGTCTTGATATTATTTACCGATTCGAAGGTTTGTGTGAGCCCGTCGAGCCTTTGCAGCAAATTGCTGAACCTGAACAGGTATTCGAGCTCCGCCGCATAGTCGTAAGTGCTGTCTTTCCTGAGCTTTATAATGCTTTTCCTGAGCGCTGCACTGAGGGCTGAGAAAGACGCGATCACCGGGGCACCCTCCCGTTCAGGAGGGAAAAGCAGGTCTGTGATCGCTTCGGCACCGCCATCCTGCAGCATCCCCCGCAAAAGGTCGCGAGGCAGAAAGATGCGATTGCCGTCCCTGATCCTGCCGGCGATATTGCTGAGGAGTTGCTCATCTTCAATAAGCATTTGGGTCCAGGGATGGCCAATCACCCTTAAAACATCTTTGCTGTAATATGCCGTTTGTGCCACCTTCCTGAGCTGCGAAAACCGGTCGGCATTCTGATAGGTTCCCAGCAAGGCATCCAGGAGGTCGAAGAGCGGGGTGTTCTTCAGTGCCAAACCCATTGTGACATTGAATTTTCCGGCTTCAGCCGGGATGCTGTTGAGAAGGGGAATGAGCAGGTTCTCGTCGGCCAGGACCAGTGCTGTGTTGTCGAGCGTTCCCTCCTTTTTCAGGATGTTATTCAGGATCTCACCGGCATATTTCACCTGACCGGCATTTTTTGGTATCCCGGTAACATGGATATCCTTGCTGCCGGTGTAATTATCCTCCACCCAGCGGGGAGACTGCTGCTGAAGGTCCTTAAAATGCCGGCGGAGGAAGATGCCTGCTTCCTGCGAAGGGTTGTCGACGTAATATTTATCGGCATCCCACAATATCTCTGCCTTTCCTGCCTTCAGCAGGTGGGCGATGATCTTCTCCTCAGCGGGCGTGAGGGCATTGAATCCGGCAAAGATCACCTTATCCCAGCGCCAGCCTTCCGCCACAGCCTCAATGTCATGGGCAAGCCGGCGGAAGGCCATCCCCTGGTAGGCCATATCTTCAGCCTCCAGCATCGCATGGAGGCCATGGTAGTAATCTTTCAGCGACCTGAAAAATCCGAGATAACGTTCCTGGAAACCGGTGAGCGGCCTGCCGTCGGGGTTCCAGAGGGCCATGGCCTTGGCATCGTTAAGGTAGCTGAACAGCTGGTCCTCATCCACCAGGTACATGTCGATCTCATTAAAGTCCGACATCATCCACGCTGCATAGGGAAAGAATTCCTCTATACTCCTTGACTCACTCCCTGCCAGCGAACAATGGATCTGGTAGAGCCGGAACTGATCGCCCAGCTGGTCGCTGATGCCAAGCTGCGAGCAATGGGCGACGAAATCCTCGATCGAAAAAAAATCGGGCAGGAAGGATGTCTTTTCAATGATCTCCGAGAGGTATCCCTTGATGAACAAGGATGCACGCCTGTTAGGCAGCACAATGCATATGCTGCCCATGCGCTCCTTCCAGTGGCTGTATATATGTTGGGTCAGTGTTCTGAGGAATGCCGGCATCCGGGAAAATTGGTTTTGACGGCAATAAAGATATGAAATAATGATGTTTGGATAATGCTATTCCTGCAGTTGATTTTCCTTTAGCATGATTAATGCCGTGATTTACAGGTTTCCAAGCAGGAGGTTTGCTGTTTTCAGTCCTTCGGGTTTCCCCGCATCGATCCAAAGCCCTTCATCGTGTTGAAACCCCATGATGCTATGCTCATTGCAAAGTCTCAGATAAGTGTCGATGATGCTGAATGCCCCTTTTTCCTCGAAGAGCTTGAATATCAAGGGGCTTATAACATGGATGCCACTGAATGCGAGGGGCCTGAGGCCGTTTTCCCTGCCCGACGGGATCATCCTTTCGCCTGTATCACGGTTCTCCCAGCCATGCAGGCGGAGGCTTTCATCGAAGAGCAGGTAGCGGGATGTTTTTCTGGATCTCACGGCCAGTGTGGCCAGGGCGCCACCGGCGAGGTGCTTCGCATACATCGCACGCAAGTCGATATCGGATAACACATCCACGTTGTGGACCACGAAGGGCTCGTCTCCTTCCAGCAGATGAACGGCATTGCTGATGCCGCCCCCTGTTTCGAGGAGTTGATCTTTTTCGTGACTGACCTCAATGCGGATGCCGAAATTGGCTTTCTTAAGGAGGAAGGCGGTGATCTGCGAAGCTTCGTGGTGCACATTGATCACGATATGGTCGACGCCCTGCACCTTCATCTTCATGATGAGCCTTTCGAGCAGGCTCATGCCGCCTGCCTTTACCAGGGCTTTTGGTATGGTTTCGGTTAACGGATGGAGCCGTGTGCCTCTGCCCGCAGCCAGGATCATCGCCTTCATGCTATTTTGTCTTTTTGGGTTTGCAGAGTTCCTTTTCAGTGTGTGCTGCAGCTTCACAGGTCTTGCACACATATTTCGGCTTTTCCGGTCTGCTGATGCGCTCTCCCTCTTTCAGCTTTTTGCAGATCTTCTTGCTCATAATTTCTTTTTGGTTTCCGTAATTTGCTGTTCCCGGTGACGGATGTCGATACCAATAACATATTTTTTCGACAAATGTTCAGCAAGCTTGTCGGCGCAATAGACCGACCGGTGACGGCCGCCGGTGCAGCCGAAGCTGATGCTGAGGTGTTGAAAGTCCCTTTCGATGTATTCTTCAATGGTACTGTCGCATATTGCAAAGACATGATGCAGGAAACGGTCGGCTTCCTGGTGACGTTCAATATATTCGATCACCGCTTGATCACGCCCCGTGAGGTCCTTATATTCATCAAGCCTGCCGGGGTTGGGCAGG
>CAZHYA010000040.1:4527-5540 GCA_964536525.1 uncultured Bacteroidales bacterium
TCGAAGATAAAACCACCACCGTGGCCACTGTCATCGTGCGGCAGGCCGTTTTTATAGGAAAAGCTGCCGATGGTGACGGTGAGGCCTGAGCGTTTATGGTCGACCGGCAGGTATTTGCTGCTTTGGGTTAGTTTCAGCAGTGCTGACTTCAATTCGGGCAGATCTGCCTCAAGGGGATGGTCTGAGAGGAGACTGGCAAGGCTTTCCACGGCCGGCACGAGGCTGTCGGCGAAGTGGGGCCGTTTCTCGAAGAGTCCGCGGAATCCATAGGCGCCCAGCACCTGGAACAGCCTCAGGTATGCAAAGGGGTAAAAATATTTCATGAACAGGCCCCGGTCTGTTTCGGCAAGGCCCGTGAGTTCGTCAAGGTATTCGCCAAGAAGCTTTTCCCTTACCTCCTCCGGGAAAAAGGCTTTCACCTGGTAAAGGAAAGAGGCAAGATCGTATTGCAGCGGCCCCATCCGGCCTCCCTGGTAATCAATAAACCATGGCTTGCCATCGGCGACCATCACGTTCCTCGATTGAAAATCGCGGTACATGAAATGGTCATGCCCTGCCTGCATCAGGAAACCGGCAAAATTCCTGAAATCATTTTCGATGCGTTGCTCGTTGAAGATGATCCCTGAAGTTTTCAGGATGTAATATTTAAAGTAATTCAGGTCCCACATCATCGACTGCTCGTCGAACTTCCCCGCCGGATAGCAAACACTGTAATCAAGTCCCTGTCCGCCCCTGACCTGAAAGTGTGGCAGCATCCTTACGGTTTTTGCAAGCAGGCTGAAAAGTTGATCCGGGATATGGTCTCGCCTGGCACGCTTGCCGATCATTTCGAAGAGACTGATGTCGCCAAGGTCGGAAAGCAGGTAAATGCCATTGCCGGGGTCGGTGGCGAGGAGCTCGGGAACAGGCAGCCCAAGCTTGCGAAAGTGCCTGGTCAAAGCATAAAAGGCCTCGTTTTCCTTCAGGTCGGGATTGAAGGCGCCAATGACGGTAGTGCCTGCCTTGCCGATCCT
>CAZHYA010000040.1:5584-10956 GCA_964536525.1 uncultured Bacteroidales bacterium
CGATAGGCCTTATCTGCTCAGGATCTTCGCCCGACCATGAGCGGTAAAGGCTGCTGATCGCTGTTTCCGCTTGAACTTTCATGAAGTTGCATTGTTTATCATACAAAGTTATGCATTTTTACATGCTGGCTCCGGCCGCCGTGCAGGTCATGTGCTTTTTAACAGGACTATCGTCCCGGCGAAGCCTAAATTTTGTATTATTGTTAAAAATATTAGCCATGAAAAAATCAGCTGAAGATATCCTTAAGACCGCCATCCTCCTCGAGCGCAGGGGAAAGGCTTTTTATACCACGCTGGCCCGCCAGACTGAAAGTGAAGCCGTACGAAAGGTTTTTTCGATGGTGGCAGAGGAGGAAGAGGAGCACATCAAATTCCTTTCCCGACAGTTCGCAGAATATGAAAAGACCGGCGAATTTGCGAAAAATGACATTTCAGAACCTGCCGACGACAGCGAAGCGGTCATGATCCTTAGTGAGCAGATGAAGAAAGAGATCAATGCCGCCAGCTATGAAGCCGCTGCGATCTCAGCCGCCATCGATTTCGAAAGCCGTGCCATCGACGTTTACCAGGGCCGTGCCGACGAGGCGACCGATCCAAATGAGAAGGAGATGTACCAGATGCTGGCCGACTGGGAGCGCACGCATCACCACATGTTCAGAAAACTCAGCGACGACCTTAAGGAACAGATCTGGCACGATAATAATTTCTGGCCTTTCTAGAATTATTTTTGACCATCCGGCTCCCGGTCCTCGTGTCCGGACATCTTATGCCCGCAGGTGCAGGCCTACCGTTTTACGACCTTCTCGATCACGGAGCGGCCATCATAGGTTATCTCAATGAAGTATAGCCCTCTTCCTAGAGATGAGAGGTCGGTGCCATAGATCCGGGTCCCCCGGATTTCTTCGGATCGTACTGTTTGTCCCCTCGAATCCCTGATGATCACCCTCTCCATGATCCCGTTCCCTTTCGATCTGATGTAGACCATCCCGTTGCTGGGATTGGGATAAACGTTGAAAGGACTCGTGGTAAAGGATTCGCCGATGCTTACATTGCCCACATTGATAAAGTCCGATATGCTCATCGTGTCGGAACCTGCTGGGTTTGTCACCACGAGGGTAACCCCATAGAGCCCCGCACTGTTATAGGTTACAGGCGGAGGCGACTGCAGGGTGGAGGTCGATGGGTCTCCGCCTTCGAATGTCCACTGCCATGAAGTGGGGTTTCCTGTGGATTCATCGGTAAAAACTACGGTTCCGCCGATGCCTACGTTATTGAGGTCGGCTGAAAATTCTGCGGTAGGCTCGATATAGGTGGCTTCGCCCACATGCACACCGACGCCTGTGATGATCTCCCCGTCGGACTGGTTCTCGATGAATGCCAGCACCTCGCAATTGCTCATGATATATCCCGATCCTGCTGTGCTCCATTCGTAATTGAGGGTGACGAGGCTTCCCTGTGTGGTTGGCCCGGTGATCACATCCCCCCATTGTGCCACAAAGGCTTCCCTGAAGGTATGTTTGTGCGTATACGGGCCTGATGCGCCCGACTGCATCGACACAAGGTCATTCTCGGCAAGCATCACATAGACATGATTAACATCGGTCATGTCTTCGGTATAATAGATCTCTACCGTGATATATAACATCTGTCCAAGGATGTCGTAGGTCGTCGACAGTCCCATATTGGCCGGCGAGGCTTCACCCATGATGGTGTTGCAATACGGGGTCCATTCGGTGCGGCTCTGGATCCGTTCGCCGTTGGCCCACTCCCGGCGGTTAATGAATGCACTGGGCATAAAGCGTGATGACCCGCAGTAAGGAACCGTATAGAATGCATTCGGGTAGGTGCGCCTGAAATCAGGATCGCCGGGATACGGTGCCGTGTAACCTGAATTTGACGGATGATAAGCGATACAGAAGGCCCTGCCCGGATTGTTGGCAAGAATGGTGGCGGCCACCTGGTGGCCGGCCGGGCAATTCGGACATGAAACCCCGGTAAATTCTTCCAGGATGGCATTTTTATCCTGAGGATCGGTGCTCACAAAGTTCTGGGCCGACAGCATGGTCAGGAAAAACAACAGCGCGAAGAATGAGAAAAGTCCTTTCATGGTATTTGAATATTTATATGGTTTAATACAAAGATACTAAATCCATTTGTCGTAACGCAAGTTACAGTTTGATCGAAAATATCCTTTGCTTATGCCAATAAATATAATTTATCTCAATATATTTGCAGGCGAACTGAATCATTAAACTTAACAATTACGATCATTATGGATACAAAAGACAAGGGGATCAATTCAAAGCTTATCCATGCCGGAGGTTTCAGGGATCCTTTGGGGAGTGCCACAACCCCCATCTACCAGTCGTCGACTTTCTCATTCGAAAACGCAGATCATGGCGCAAAGTGCTTTGCCGGCGAGAGCGACGGATACATTTACACGAGGCTTGGCAACCCTACCATCGGTGAGTTGGAGAAGACGGTTGCCGAACTCGAGAATGGGTTCGGGGGTATTGCCACTTCTTCGGGCATGGGGGCCATCACCACGGTGTATATGTATTTTCTTGGAGCGGGTTCTCACATGGTAAGCCATAATGCTGTTTATGGCCCTGCCAGAAGTGTGATGGAAAAGTATTTTTCGAAGTTCGGCGTTGAATATACCTATGTCGACACCACCGACCTCGAACAGGTGAAGGCGGCTATTCGTCCGAATACCAGTCTGATATACACGGAAACCCCTGCCAATCCCACCATAGGCATCACCGATATCAGGGCCCTCGCCAACCTGGCCCCCGACCACCATATTCCGCTTTGCGTCGACAATACTTTTTGCAGTCCTTATTTGCAACGGCCGCTGGATCTGGGTGCCGACGTGGTGCTGCACTCCATGACAAAATTCATCAACGGCCATGCCGACATTGTGGCGGGCATGATCGTGGCCGCCACCAGGGAGCTTTATGAAGGCATCCGTCCGGTTATGATCAACATGGGATGCAATATGGATCCCCATCAGGCCTTCATGACCAGGCGCGGGCTGAAAACCCTGGGTATCAGGATCGACAGGGCGCAGCAGAATGCCATAAAAGTGGCTGAATTCCTGGAAAAGCACCCGAAGATAGCATGGATCATGTATCCCGGGCTTGCTTCTCATCCCCAGCATGATCTTGCAAAGCAACAGATGGACGGACCGGGCGCCATGATGAGCTTTGGCGTTAAGGGTGGATTTGAGGCAGGCAAAAAAATGATGGATCACGTGAAAATGGCCTTGCTCGCAGTGTCGCTGGGGGGCATCGAGACCCTCATCCAGCATCCGGCGTCCATGACGCACGCCAAGTTGTCGGCAGAAGCAAAACAACTGGCCGGGATCAGCGACGAACTGGTGAGGCTTTCGGTAGGTATTGAAGATGCTGCAGACATCATTGCCGACCTCGAACAGGCCCTTGCCTCTGTCTGAACAGGGCCCGCCTCATCCATCAGATAATATCTTTTGATCAAAGCCGGGGAATCGTTTCCATACGAAAAATCGTAACTTTATCGTTGATTTTACATCCATGTTAAAAAAATCGCTGCAGAGGCTTATTTTTTTTATCCTGATGGCATTATTATCGCATCAGGCATTACCGCAACGGGTGGCCGTGGTGCTCAGCGGAGGCGGAGCCAAGGGGCTGGCACATGTGGGGGTGCTGAAGGCGCTTGAAGAATACAACATCCCGATCGACTATATTGTGGGAACCTCTATGGGTGCCATAGTTGGAGGATTGTATGCCGGAGGATATTCGCCCGACAGCATTGCGGTGATCCTCACATCCGATAAATTCAGACGATGGTCGTCAGGGATCCTTGACGACCGGTATGCCTATTATTTCAAACAGCCCAATCCCGACGCCTCCTGGATCACCCTTAAGTTTAATTATAATGATGTTAAAAGGCGGATTACCAGTAAGGTGCCTTTTACTTTGATCCCTCCTTACGAGATGGATTTTGACATCCTTGAATTATATGCTTCTGCCAGCGCTGCGGCCAACTACGATTTTAACGAGCTCTTTGTCCCGTTCCGTTGCCTGGCTTCCGACATCGATTCAAACCTGTCGGTCGTACTTTCGGGAGGGCAGTTGGGGACAGCCATAAGGGCATCGATGACCTTCCCATTTTATTTTAAACCCATCGAAATCGATGGTAAACTCCTTTTCGACGGAGGCATGTACAATAATTTTCCGGCGGATGTGGCCAGGGATGAATTCTATCCTGATGTGATCATCGGCAGCAAGGCGGCTGGCAATTACGAATCGCCGGGTGAAGACGATCTCGTGCTGCAGTTGCAGAATATGCTCATGGCACCGGCCGATTTCACCCTCGACTCCAATTCAGGCATCATTCTCGAACACAACCTTCAGGATCGTTCGCTCTTCGATTTTTCGCGGGCAGAGGAACTGATCGATGTCGGTTATAAGACCGTGATCGATAACCTGGGAGGCATTTACGACCTGGTGAAGCGCCGGGCAGCATCGGATGGTGTGGCTGCCCGAAGGAAAATATTCATGCAAAAGAAGCCTGAATTTCTGATCGATTCGATATATATTGAAGGCCTTAACAAAAACCAGTCGGAATACGTCAGGAAACTGTTTAAGCACAAAGAAAGGCTTATCACCCTTGAGACGGTCAAGATCCAGTATTTCAAGCTTATCTCCGACGATAAGATCAGTTCGATCTTCCCTGAGTTGAAATACAATCCCCGGAGCGGATTCTACGACCTGTACCTCACCATCCGGAAATCGGAGAACTTTGTGGGCTCACTCGGCGGCAACATCAGTTCCAGTGCTTCCAACGGAGCTTTTATTGGCCTCGAATACAGGTACCTGGGGCGGCAGGCCATGAGCCTGAAATCCAACCTGTATATCGGACGATTCTATAACTCATACATGCTTGGGGGAAGGGTTGACTTCCCTTCGCAGACACCATATTTTATGGAGCTGGGCTACATCTATAACAGCAAGAACTATTTCAGCAATGCAACTTATTTCTTCGATGATGTTACGCCTTCCTTTCTCATCTCACGCGAGAGCTTCGGTTATTTCCTTGCCGGGATTCCTGCATCGCACGGGGGCAAGCTGATCATGGGTTTCAATTATGGCGGGGAAAAGGATTGGAGAAATTGAACTAGAAAATTACCAACCTGTTTTGGAAAGCATGAAACAGCTAAATAAAGAAGGAGCAAAACTTATGCAGAAATATGGTGTAAGATCTGCCACTGACATTACAGGATTTGGATTATTAGGCCATGCTTTGAAAATGGCTATGGGCAGTAATGTTACTATCGAAAAAAATTCGAACCTCGTTCCTTCCTTCACCGGGTCTTTAGATTTAATTTATCT
>CAZHYA010000040.1:10966-11810 GCA_964536525.1 uncultured Bacteroidales bacterium
GTCTTGTCGAGGCAGGACACCGCCGACATCACCTCTTTCGACATGGCCGCCCCAAAGCTGATGTTCGAGATCAACTCACTCAATCGTAAGCAATACCCCAGTGCAGGCGTGCGCTTTCTGGCCGAGATGCGATATGTATTCGGGAATGAGACCCATACACCGGGTTCTACATCCTCCGAAAAAGCAGTGCATGAAAGATATCATTCATGGTGGCAATTCCGATTACTTTATGATAATTTTTTCGATCATATTGGTCCACTTTCGCTGGGCTTCTATGGCGAGTTGATGCTCTCCAACCAGGGTTTTTTCGATAATTACACATCCAGCTTGCTGGCAGCGCCGGCCTTTCAGCCTGTGCTCGAAAGCAAAACATTGTTCCTGCCCAAATACAGGGCCTTTAACTACGGTGCCCTCGGCTTGAAATTTATCCTTAATGTATACCGGAAGGTCGATTTCAGGCTGGAAGGATATCTTTTCCAGCCCTACCAGGAAATACTGGCCGATGAGAACATGAATGCCGTTTACGGTAAGGAATTTGCCTACAGGTCGGTAATTGGCTCATCATCAGTGGTCTGGCACAGTCCTTTGGGGCCCATGAGCATCAGTGTTAATTATTACGACAGGAACAACGACAAGTTCTCCGTGTTCCTGAACTTCGGCTACATCATCTTTAACCCGTCCATCAACCGCTGATCTGCCCGGGACACCCTGTAATCTTTATTTTTAGCGCCATGAAAAAGATTTTCCCCGTTATAAATTATTCTTATTTTTGCAGTCCTTTATTAAGGAGTTGCGCTCACAAGTCTTTCATTAGACATATTTGAAATCTTTTGATGTACTATGG
>CAZHYA010000041.1:0-10388 GCA_964536525.1 uncultured Bacteroidales bacterium
GTTTAGGTAGAGAACATCAATGTTCAACTGTACAATTTGACTTTAATTTACCTGATGCTGGTGCCGTGATCGTCGGAACCTTTATCAGCACCTATATCCTTATCAGCCACGATATCGACAACATGCGCGATATTTCCACTTTCATCTCACATATCAGGTTCAGCCTGCTGATATGCATTGCCATTTTTGCACTGGGGTACTTTGCCATCAGGGAGACTTCCATGCCCGGATGGGCACGCCTGATCCTGATCGCAGCCAACGTATGGCTGCTCCTGTACCTTGTGATATCGGCATCCATGACCGGCTTCGTGGTGCTCTCGCTGGCAGCGTTTGTTCTCGCCATTGTTTATGCCTTCAGGAAAAGGAACACCTATTCGCGAATAGCAGTGGTGGGGATGTTGCTCGTACCCGTGATCATGCTGCTCTTCCTGACAGGCATCGTCAGCGATGTTTACAAGGTGCAGCGTGTCGATTTTTCCCGCCTCGACAGCCATACTGCCAGGGGAGTACCCTACTGGCACGACACCACGAACCTGCAAACGGAGAATGGGCATTATGTATGGATTTACCTCGCCACCGACGAAATGAGGGAGGCATGGAACAAAAGAAGCGAAATTGATTTTGAAGGAAAAGACAACAAAGGACAGATGTTGAAGTTCACGCTGATCCGTTACCTTACTTCGAAGGGATACAGGAAAGATGCTGAAGGGGTTGAAAAGCTCAGCAGCGAAGACATTGCATACATCGAGGATGGAGAAGCCAGCGTGCACTATCACGAACGCTCCGAATTTTACATCAGGCTTTATAAGATCATATGGGAAACACAGCAATATTTCAGGACCGGCGATCCCAGCGGCCACTCGGCGATGCAGCGCATCGAATACTGGAAGACCTCGATCCTTATCATCAAGGACCATCCTCTGCTCGGCGTGGGAACCGGTGATATGAATATTGCTTTTGAGCGGCAATATGAGATCATGAACAGCCCGTTGAAGCCCGAATTCCGGTGGAGATCACATAACCAGTTCCTTTCAATCGCAGTAGGTTTCGGCCTGCTGGGCCTCATATGGTTCCTCTTCGCCCTGTTTTACCCGCCCATCAGGCTGGGCAGGATGTCGGACTATTTCTATCTTTCATTTTTTGTGATCATGATAGTTTCCATGTTATCGGAAGATACCATTGAAACGCAGGCCGGTGCAACCATCTTTGCCTTTTTCACCTCGCTGTTCCTCTTTGGCAAAAAAGATAAAACTTTTATTTAGGATCGCTGATGGAGAAAGAAAGCAGAAAAAATGCCGGCAATTGGATGGCCGTGATCAACCCCAACGCGGGCGGGCGCAAAGGGGAGAAAGACTGGCCAAAGATCAGCAGGTTCCTTCATGAAGCCGGGATCGACTTTGTCCCTGCATTCACTGAACATCGCAACCATGCCATTGGCCTGACCGAAGCTGCCATCAGTGAAGGATACCGGCAGTTTCTCGTGGTAGGCGGTGACGGCACCCTCAACGAGGTGGTCAACGGGGTGTTCAGGCAGAAAGCCTGCGACCCGAAAGAGATCCTGGTGGCCATCGTGCCGGTAGGCACAGGCAACGACTGGGGCAGGATGTACGGCTTTCCGAAGAAATACAGGAAGACGGTAAACCTGATCAGGCAGGATCACCGTTTCACGCAGGATGTGGGCCACGTTGTTTATCAGGATGAGGAAGGTGAAAAGGAAAGGTACTTTGTAAATGTGAGCGGTATGGGTTATGATGCGCTGGTAGCCCAGAAAACCAACCGGATGAAAGAAAAAGGCAAGGGTGGCACCCTGGCGTACCTGCTGAATATCTTTACCGGTCTGTTCCAATACCGGTACGTCCATTTCAGCATTGCCCTGGATGGCGAGGAAGTGTTCAACGGCAGGGTGCTGAGCATGAACCTGGGCATCTGCAGGTACAATGGCGGCGGCCTCATGCAGCTGCCTTTTGCCATACCCGACGACGGGCTGCTCGACGTCACGGTGATCAAAGCCATTTCCCGCTTCCGCATCATCAGCAACGTGACAAAGCTTTATGACGGATCCTTCACGAAGCTGAAATTTGTGAAGGTCTTCAGGGGGAAAGAATGCCACATCGTTTCAAAGCCTGCCGGCTCCGTTTACCTCGAAGCCGACGGTGAATCGCTCGGCCATTCGCCGCTTCATTTTTCAGTGCTGCCACGAGCCCTGACCCTGCTCATCCCTGAGCCCCCGAAAAATGGTTAAAATACCCCCTATCGGCCACCGATGGGATGCTGCGTATTTTTTATGAGCCTGAGCAATTCGCCCAGCGCATCGTCCTCGGGAATATTCTTCTTAAACACTTTCCCCCGGTAATACAAGCTGATCTTCCCTTTTCCGGCACCCACATAGCCGTAGTCGGCCTCAGCCATCTCCCCCGGGCCGTTCACGATGCACCCCATCACCGCGATCCTGACATTGACGAGGCCGGCAGTATGCTGCCTGATCAATTCCAGGGCCCGCTCGATGTTATAGCTTGTGCGCCCGCAGGAAGGACATGAGATGTATTCGGTCCCCGTGATCCGCGCCCCCGTGGCCTGCAGTAAGGCAAACACATATTCATGCAGGGGTCGCAGGGCCCCTTCGCCATTCACGAGCCAGAAAGCATTGCCATAGCCACGGAGTATCATCACAGAGAGGTCGGTGGCACATCGCAGCAGCAACGCATCCTCATCCTTTTCATCATAATCAAACCTCACCAAAACGGGCATCCGGCTGCCATGTTTTTCAAGCTCCGCAAACATATTGAGGATCCCGGGTAAATTACCGGATTTTGCCGACAGCAGCAACAAGGGCAAGCTGCTCAGGGCATCCCTCCCGGCCAGCCAGCCTGTGAGGGCATCCCCGTCAGGGGGCTCATAAACAGGATATCGCCGGCCTTCCACGTCTTCAAGGATGTTTTCTGCTGCAGGCCTAAGATCGGGCAATTGCCCCGAGCGCGACGTATTGTCCTCACCGACGACCGCAGGAGGGTTGTCTCCCCCCACAATGCCCTGTGCTTCGGTCAGCCTGCTGTTATATTTTCCTTTGGCGGGATGTGAGAGCAATGGCTTGCCCATCATCCTCTCCTCCGCAAACATGGAAACCAGTTTCTTTGCCACAGGGATCTCTTTCACCGGGTCTTCGGTAAGCGAAACCCTGATGGTGTCGCCCAGCCCTTCTGCCAGCAGGGGCCCTATGCCTGCCGCTGACCGTATCCTCCCGTCGTCGCCGGCTCCCGCCTCGGTCACGCCAAGGTGAATGGGATAATCCATGCCCTTCAGCATCATGGAAGCCGCTATGGCCCGGGTGGCAGAGACCATCGTAGGCACGTGGCTCGATTTCATGGAAACCACCAGGTCGTGAAAGCCCAGATCGCTGCATACCTCAAGGAATTCCATGGCCGAAGCCACCATCCCTTCCACCGTGTTACCATATCGCTCCATTATCCGTTCCGACAGCGAGCCATGGTTAACCCCTACCCTGATCACCGTGCCGTGTTCACGGCAAATGCCGATAAGGCGGGCGATCCCTTCTTCCCTTTCCCGAAGGCCCATTTGTTCCGGCCGCTGCTTCTGCTCCCTTGCCAGAAAATACTGCTGATCAAAGTAATTTCCCGGATTGATCCGCACCTTGTGAACGAGTGCAGCAGCGCGCTCGGCCAGTTTGGGGTTGAAGTGTATGTCGGCAACCAACGGCATCCTGATCCCGGCCTCCTCCATCCCCGAGCGTATTACAGCCAGTTGGTCGGCCTCTTTCATATTCCTTACCGAAACACGGACCATCTCACATCCCTTACGGAACAAGGCCCCGGCTTGCGTGATCACGGCAGCGGTATCCATGGTGCCGATATTGATCATCGACTGGATGCGCACGGGTGAGGTGCCACCCAGACTAAGGTGTCCGACATGCAGCACACGCGAAATGTATGTCAAGCTTTCTTCCATAGGGACAGCCCGGACACGGGGGCATCAAGTCATTTTATTCGGATTGCAGGCAACCATATTGTAAAATTACTATTCTTACAATAAATACGGCAATAAATAGTTAATCATAATACCGTAAAATAAGCCGAAAAAGCTATTTTTGGTATCCATTTACAGGCTGTGGTTTGAACAATGATGGCCGGATCAAGTTTACATTAACATACATCAAGCCGATGAACATATACAGACACGCGCTCCTATCCTTGATTTCCATCGCTGCGACCCTGTCGGGGTTTTCGCAGAATGCCGGTGTCGGACAATGGCGCGACCACCTACCCTTCAACAGCTTCACAGCCGTGACGGAAGCCGGAAACAAGATCTTCGGGGCCACACCATACGCCATACTCACCTACGACAAGTCAGAACAGTCCATTGAGCGTTTCTCAAAGATCAACGGGCTTTCCGACATAGGGATCAGCGATGTGAGATACCATGAAGGCACCCAGACTGTTGTGGTGGCCTACCGGAACACCAATATCGACCTTTTCAAGGGCAACACCATCATCAACGTGCCCGACATCAAGAGGAAGCCGATCCTTGGCAACAAGGTGATCAACAAGGTTTCTTTCAGGGATGATTATGCCTACCTGTCATGCGGTTTCGGGATCGTGGTACTCGATCTTGCAGGGGAAGAGGTCCGCGACACCTGGTACATCGGCCCACAGGGCAGCCAGATAAATGTTTTCGACCTGGCACATAACGACACTTCGTACTTCGCTGCCACCGAAGACGGCATTTTTTATGCATCCGTAGATCATCCCAACCTCGCCGACTTCTCGGCCTGGAGCAGGCTGGGCTCGGCTCCCTATCCGTTCAACACCTATAACCTAATCGAATCCTTTGCGGGAAAGCTGTTGGTAAACCTCAAAAAAGGCGGTAACATTGCGGAAGACACCATCTACTATTTCGATGGCATGTCGTGGACCAGGCTGTTCTTTGAAGACAACCTCGGGGTGAACAACATCAATGCCACCAACGGCAAGCTTGTCATCGCCCTCGACTACGCGTGCAAGGTGTTCAGCGAGAACATGGAAGAAGAGCAGAGCATTTTCACTTACAACCCGGGCACCCCCATGCTCAACGACGCCATCTTCGACAAGGAGGGCAGCGTGTGGATCGCCGACAACAGGAGCGGACTGGTTAAATCATTCGATGGGGGCTGGTCCAGCATGATGATCAATCCCGGAGGGCCTTACAATGCCAACGTCTTTTCCATGACTGCTGCAGGGAACCGTATCTGGGTGGCCTCGGGCGGCTACACCAGTACATGGTCGCCGCTTTACTTGTTTTACGGGGCATACAGGTTTTTCGACGAAAACTGGAAGAACTTTAACAGCCTCGCCACTCCCGAACTGTCTGATATCAGGGACATCGTTACCGTGGCTGTGAACCCATCAAATCTTGACCAGGCCTACCTCGGTGTGTTCCGAAACGAGACGGGGCTGCTGGAAGTGACCGGCGATGAGGTTACCAACAGGTTCACGGAAGAAAACAGCGAACTCCAAAAATGGGAAGCTGCCGGGACCATCGCCCTGGTGGGCCTCGACTTCGACAGCAAGGGGAGCCTCTGGGCATTATGCTCGGGAGCCGAAAAGCTGCTGGCCGAGAAGAAAGCCGACGGCAGCTGGGCCTCCTACAGCCTGGGCGGGAGTGCCTCGGCAGTGGATTCGAGAGATCTTTTTGTCGACTCCCATAACCAGAAATGGATCCTGTTCCGCCACACCAACAGCAACCCTAATTTCATGGCGGTGTACGACGAAACAGCCGCTCCCGGTGAGCAGCTCAGGCTGCTGCGGTCGGAAACCGGCGTTGGCAACATCCCCGGCACCAACGTCTTCAGCATTGCCGAAGACCTCGACGGCGAAGTATGGATCGGTACAGATGAAGGCATAGGGATCTTCTACTCCCCTTCAACCATCCTCACATCGAATGACTACGATGCCGTGAGGCCGCTGGTCGATTTCGACGGCTATGTGCAATACCTGCTCGAGACCGAGGTCGTCACGGCCATCGCCGTCGATGGCGACAACAGGAAATGGATCGGCACCGAGCGTTCGGGCGTTTTCCTGCTTTCGGCCGACGGCACCCAACAGATATACCATTTCACGGAAGACAACAGCCCGCTGTTCTCCAACCAGGTGATCGACATCGCTATCGATGCCGACGGAGAAGTGTTTATTGCCACCTCCAGCGGCATCATCGCGTTCAAGGGATCAGCTTCGGAGCCCAGTGAGACATTCACCGATGTATATGCTTATCCCAACCCGGTAAAGGACGGTTACGACGGATGGATCGCCGTGAAGGGCCTCATGAAGGATTCCGACATCAAGATCACCGATATCAACGGGGTGCTGATCTACGCCACACGATCCGAAGGAGGACAGGCCGTATGGAATGGGCGTAATTTCGATGGCAGAAAGGCACGGCCGGGGGTGTACCTCGTCTTCGCCGCCAACGAGGATGGCAGTGAAAAAATGGTCACCAAGATCCTCATCATCAACTAAAACATTTCCTGTAACTTAGCGGTATGCTTCATAAGACCAGGGGGATCGTACTGCATCATTCCAGGTATTCCGACTCAAGCATGATCGTCAGGATATACACTGAGTTGCTTGGTTTACAGTCGTACCTTGTAAAAGGCGTATATTCAAAGCGTTCAGGCATGCGAAGCAGCTATTTCCAGCCCCTGACCATGCTCGACATGGTGGTCTACCACCGCGAAAAAGGGGGGCTGCAACATATCCGTGAAGCAGCCATCGCTGAACCTTTTACCACCATATCCGGCGATATCAGGAAAAGCACACTGGCATTGTTCCTTTCCGAAGTATTGCTGAGATCTATCCATGAGGGCGAGGCCAACCCCGAATTGTTCGATTTCATGGCCACCTCTTTTCGTTACCTCGACCAGCAGGAAGAAGGGGTTGAATATTTCCACCTCCATTTCCTTATGAAGCTGAGCCTTCACCTGGGGTTTTATCCGCGAAGCGATGATCACGGTCCTGTGTGTTTTTTTGACCTGAGGGAGGGAAAGTACGCCAGTCACCTGCCATCTCACCCCGACTACCTCGACGAAGCCCTTAGCCGCGACCTGCAGGTCCTCAGCAGCTGCCATCCCGGCAATCTTGGCGGACTGTCGATGAGCAGGTCCCGGCGTAATGAACTGTTGAACGCCCTGCTGATCTATTATCAGATACACCTGAGCGGACTGGGCAGCATCCGGTCGGCCGACATCCTCAAAGAAGTGTTCCGCTGATATCAATGAAAGAGGCCGGTCAGGATATCCCTGAGGCGGATCTTTACCGCTTCAATATCCTGCTCAAAGCCCAGTTCTTTCTGAAGTGAGGTCACCCCCTTGTCTGTGATGCCACAGGGATTGATTTAATTGAAGTATTCGAGCTTTGTATTAATGTTGAATGCAAAGCCGTGCATGGTGACAAACCTGCTTGAGCGCACGCCTATGGCACAGATCTTCCTTGCCCGCAAAGGTGTTCCGGCATCGAGCCACACGCCGCTGGCACCTTGCAGTCGCCCTGCCTCAATCCCGTGCTCTGCAAGCAGAAGGATCACAGCTTCTTCGAGCAGTTCGATATATTTCCTTATGCCGAGGCCAAAGGCTTCAAGGTCGATGATGGGATAGCCTACGATCTGCCCGGGACCATGGTAGGTGATGTCGCCGCCCCTGTTCGTCCTGAAAAAGGTAACCCCTTTCTCCTTCAACGCCTTGCTGTTGAGGAGGAGGTTGCTTTCCGAACCGCTTTTGCCAAGGGTATAAACATGCGGGTGCTCGCAGAAGAGGAGATGGTTCGGAACCTCTTTGGCATCATGCTGCCTCTTTGCGTCGATGATACCGCTGAAAAGCCTTTCCTGGTAATCCCAGGCCTCGGCATAGGCAATGATGCCAAGGTCTTCATATATGATCTTCCTGCTCATCATTTCGCTTACGGCACATGCTTTTCGGCCCTGTACGACGACCTCACGAGGGGTTGGCTTTCGACATGGACGAACCCCTTTCCGAGACCGATGACGCGTAATTTGTCAAATTCTTCGGGCGTAGTGTAGGATACAACGGGTAGGTGGTTTTTGCCCGGTTGAAGGTACTGTCCTATCGTCATCACCTCGCAACCCACGCCCCTGAGATCATCCATGGTTTCGAGGATCTCTTCAAAAGTTTCACCCAGGCCTGTCATGATGCCTGATTTTGCTCTCACGCCTGCCGCTGCGATATAGCGGATCACTTCCAGGCTCCTGTCGTAGGAGGCTACACTCCGCACTTCCGGTGTCAGCCTCCGCACTGTTTCAAGATTGTGGGAAACCACTTCGGGCCCGGCATCAAGCACCATCTGTATCAGCTCCTTCCTTCCCCGGAAATCGGGTATGAGCGTCTCCATGGTTGTTCCGGGATTCGCTTCTTTCACCGCCCTGATGGTGGCTGCCCAATGTCCTGCCCCGCCATCGCTGAGGTCGTCGCGGTCGACAGAGGTGAGCACGCAGTGCTTCAGGCCCATCAAGCGTACCGACTCAGCCACCCGCTCAGGCTCGCCTGGGTCGGGAGGCAAGGGCTTGCCGGTAGTCACGTTGCAAAATCCGCACGAGCGGGTGCATATGTCGCCCAGGATCATCATGGTGGCGGTGCCCCGCTCCCAACAGTCGCACATGTTCGGACAATTGCCACTCGTACATATGGTATGGAGCTTGTGCCTGCCTATGATCTCCTTCACCTGAAGGTATTCCTTTCCTGCAGGCACCCTGATCTTGAGCCAGTCGGGTTTCTGTCTTTTCCTTTTTTCATTCATCACGCTGTGTGCAAAATTATGAAAAACAACCGCTGTCAACACGCTTATTTCGCAATACGGGATTGCCGGTCTTCGGGTCATGACCTGAAACGGACCCGGGACCTTTCATAATACTTTGTTCCTGAGAGCTGGTACCATAAAATACTATCTTTGCAAAAAATTTTTTACGATGAGTCATGAACTGAGCGAACAGGAGCTGATAAGGCGGAAATCACTGCAGGAGCTTCTCGACCTGGGCATAAACCCCTATCCTGCCGACACCTACGAAGTGAATGCTACGGCGGCAGAAATACATGAAAGATTTCCCGCCGACACCGCGCATTACCAGGATGTGAGCATTGCGGGACGTATCATGGGGCGCCGGATCATGGGCGCTGCCGCCTTCGTGGAGTTACAGGACCAAACAGACAGGATACAGCTGTATTTCAAGCGCGACGACATCTGCCCGGGCGAAGACAAAAGCATGTACAACATCGTATTCAAGCGCCTGCTCGACATTGGCGACATCATCGGAGTGAAGGGTTATGTGTTCAAAACCCAGATGGGCGAGATCACCATCCACGTGAAGGAATACACCTTGCTCAGCAAGTCGCTCCGGCCGCTGCCCGTGGTAAAGGAGAAGGACGACAGGGTGTGGGATGCCTTTACCGATCCCGAACAGCGCTACCGTCAACGCTATCTCGACCTTATCGTGAACCCGGGCATAAGAGAAACTTTCAGGGCCCGTACCGCCCTGATCAACTCCATGCGTGCCTTCCTTGATGAAAAAGGTTACCTCGAAGTTGAAACCCCTATCCTTCAGCCCCTTTACGGAGGCGCTGCAGCGAGGCCTTTCAAGACCCATCATAACAGCCTCGACATGACACTCTACCTCCGAATCGCCAACGAGCTCTACCTGAAAAGGCTTATCGTTGGCGGGTTCGACGGGGTTTATGAGTTCAGCAAGGACTTCAGGAATGAAGGCATGAGCCGCTTTCACAACCCTGAATTTACGCAGATGGAACTCTATGTGGCCTATAAGGATTATGAATGGATGATGGACCTGGTGGAAGAGATGGTGGAAAAAATCGCCATCGACCTTCACGGCACCACGAAAGTGCAGGTTGGGAAGCATACGATCGACTTCAAACGCCCGTGGAAACGTTATTCCATGCTCGGGGTGATCCGGGAGTTTACCGGCATCGACATCGCAGGGATGGATGAAGTCACGCTCAGGGCCACGGCTCACAAGCTGGGCGTGGAGACAGACCCCAGTATGGGCAAAGGCAAGATCATTGACGAGATCTTCGGTGAAACTTGTGAGTCGAAACTGATACAGCCAACCTTTATCACCGACTATCCTGTGGAGATGTCGCCGCTGGCCAAGAAACACCGCAGCGCCGAAGGGCTGGTCGAACGCTTCGAGGCCATCTGCAACGGCAAGGAACTTTGCAATGCATTCAGTGAGCTGAACGACCCGTTCGATCAGAGGGAGCGGTTTGTCGAACAGGTGAGGAAGAAGGAAGGACCATCCGAGGTCGATGAGGACTACCTCAGGGCCCTCGAGTACGGGATGCCCCCGACCGCCGGCGAGGGGATCGGCATCGACAGGCT
>CAZHYA010000041.1:10398-11762 GCA_964536525.1 uncultured Bacteroidales bacterium
TTTGCAATGCATTCAGTGAGCTGAACGACCCGCTCGACCAGCGCAAACGCTTCGAACACCAGCTTGAGCTGGGCAGGAGGGGCGACACCGAATCCATGGTGCTCGACGAAGACTTTCTCAGGGCCCTGGAATACGGCATGCCACCGACAGCCGGGCTGGGCATCGGCATCGACAGGCTCACCATGATCATGACCAATGCCAATTCGATACAGGATGTGATCTTCTTCCCTCAGATGCGCCCGGAGAAGAAACAGGCCGACACGCCGGATGAAGAATTTATTGCTTTGGGCATCCCTGCCGAATGGGTCCCGGTGATCAGGGAAAACGGTTATAACAGCGTTGAGGACCTCAAAGCTGCCAACCCAAACAAACTGGCCAACGACCTGAACGGCCTGCGCAAAAAGAAAAAACTCGATATCCCGGCCCTCGACCCGTCGGCAGTGAAAGCCTGGCTTACGGCATGACAGCAGGATTGTGACACCCTGGGGCTGAAATGTACCACGGGGCCTTGCCATTAAAGGCAGGATTTGTAAATTTGCACCCCTTTAGGTACAATCTATTGCATATTGGTTCGTTAACATGATAAAAAAGTTGACAATTACCCTTACCGTGTTCTCCTTGATGATAAGCATTGGATTATCGGGCCAAAACCTCAATGATGCAGGCAAGGCTTACAACAAGGCGATCAGCCTGGCGCAGGAAAACAAAACCTTCGAAGCCATCAAATCGTATCAGAAATGTGCAGATATATGTGCAGAACTCGGCGATGTGGGTGAAGGGCTGAAAGTAAAAGCCGAAACACAGATCTACAACCTCTACATTTCAATGGGCTTAGATTCATATAAAGCCAAAGCTTACGATTCGGCCATATCAACCTTCGACGATGCAGCCGTTTACGCCCGGCTGATCAATGACCCGGAGAGTACAAAAAAACTGAATAATTATTATGCAGCCGCTTATTACGGAAAAGGCAATGCCTTTCTGAAGAAGACCAAATATAACGATGCCATCGCTGCCTTCAACAAGGCCGCCGAATACAATCCCGGCCTGCCAAACGCCTATTACGGCCTGGCAATATGCTACAGCAAGCTGGAAGATACGGGTAATCTCGAAGAATCCGTGAAAATGGTAAAGGAGATGACCTCCGACGAAGAAATGATAAATAAAGTAAATGATGTTGCCGCATCCTATTATCTTAAAATGAGTGGAAAAGCCATTACGGCTGAGAATTTTAACGAAGCCAGGATGATGGCTGAAATGTCGATCGGCTACCAACGGGAAGACCCTGCTGCCTTCTATTACCTTGCCCTCTCGAACAACAACCTGGGCTTTTTTGCCGATGCCCAGAAAGCAGCCACGATTGG
>CAZHYA010000042.1:0-11721 GCA_964536525.1 uncultured Bacteroidales bacterium
CCGAGAGCCTGAACTGCGAATAGATCTCTGCGGTGGTTTTGCCGAAAACCGGGTCGAGCATGCTTCCCAGCATGGCCGTCTTGATCACGTTCACATCTGTCCGCACCGAGTCTTCGCGCAGCGAATGCGACAGCAGTCCTGCAGCATTGTCGAAGACCACTGATAATTCGGCGTTCACGGGCTGCAGATCGAGGCCTACCTGCTCGGGCTTCTTGTTGCATGCCGCCAACAGCAGCGCCACGATGATGGTGGCAAGAAGGCCCGGATATAGAATCTTTGTTTTCAAATTGCCGGAGTTAAGGTCGGTTGTGTATCATCGGGGCAGCCTGTTCAGCCTTTCAGCAGGGTGTCGTAGAAATCCGAATATGCTTCGATATAGGCATCTTCTTTCTGGAATTCAAGCACCGGCTTTTTTATCGTTTTCAGATGTTTTGCAATCTCGGGATTGATCTTTTCGCTTCCGATGATCACGGCATCCGAATCTTCGATGGCCGCCTTCATGAGGTTAACGTAGTTGGGGTCCTTATAGTGTGCAAGGTCCTTGTTTGTCATGCCCTCCACCTTCATTTTCTCCGACAGTGCAGGCCCCAGGCTTCCTTCAAAGTCGTCGTCATAAATTGAAAGCACCATCCTGGCATCCGAGAACAGGGGGTTCAGGCGATAGGCTTTTTTCAGGTATACGGGCAGGAGGGAGGTGAACCATCCGTGGCAATGCACGATATCCGGTCCCCAGCCGAGCTTCTTCACGGTCTCGAGCACGCCCCTCGTAAAGAAAATGGTGCGTTCGTCGTTATCGTCGAAATATTTCCCGTTCTTATCCTGAAGGGTATATTTCCGGTGGAAATAATCTTCGTTGTCGATAAAATAGATCTGCATCCTGGCCTGCTGTATGGATGCCACCTTGATGATCAGCGGATGGTCGGTATCGTCGATGATGAGGTTCATCCCCGAAAGCCTGATGACCTCATGAAGCTGATTTCTCCGTTCATTGATGTTCCCGTACCTGGGCATGAAGGTGCGGATCTCTTTCCCCTTTTCCTGTATCCCCTGCGGGAGGTGCCGGCCGATCTTCGCCATGGGGCTTTCGTCCAGGTAAGGAAGGATTTCCTGGGCCACGAATAATACCCTTGTTTTTTCCATAATGTCAGTTGTGTGGACTAAGAATTTGCAAAAGTAGGAAAAAACCGGCAATTATTCAATTAGGTAATGCTAATAGTCAGTGAATTAATGTGGAGGATCACCGATCCTGAACAAAAAAAGCCGTATGGCATGCTGCAGATCTTCCCGTCAATTGGCGGGTAATTTCGATTCGAGGCTCTGGAACACGAAAAAGGATGTCTGGTTTTCCCTGATCTCCACCTCCACTTCATGGCTGCGGCTCCCCTGCGGTCCCGAAGTTTTCAGGCTAAGCTGTTGTTTTCCTGCCGGGAGCCTCATCCGGGCATAATGGATCGAATGGGGCAGGGTTTGCCAGTTGCGGGTATCGGCCTTTTCGGTGATGGCATTCATGATGGTGATGGCTGCAGGGGCGATGTCGCCGGCATCCAGCTGGTTCTCTTTCGAGCTCCCCTTTGTGGCTTCCCTGGCGGCCACCTCCAGGGCTTTCTTGGTGGCCACCCTCAGCAGGGCGTTGCCGAGCTCGCGCAACATCCGGTCGTGCAGGGTCTTGAAAGCGATGTCGTTGATGTTTTCCGAAAGTTCGAGGGGGATGTTCTTCCCTTCCCATACCAGCGATGCCTTGCTGAAGACCGGCTCGCGCTCCACATATTTCGGGAAGGCCACCCTCACGATGCTGAGGTCGCGAAGCTGGGCCTGCTCTCCGGGGCTGCGGTCGCCGATATAGAAGGGTAAGGTAATGCCATACTCTTCATTTACAAAGGTGACGAAGCCTGCCTCGCCCGGAAGGATGGTGAAGTTGATGCTCCATTCGCTCTTCACCGGGCCGAAGCCGTTCTGCCAGATGGCCACCAGCTCCCCGCCCGCCGGGTCACGGTGCTTGTACTCCATGCCGAAAAGCTTCTCGTAATGCGCCACCTCGTCGTGGAAACCTGTGAGGTAGGCGGTGCGGAGGATATCCCTTTTGAGCTGTTCGGGGGCCGGAAGGCCGAAATTCCCTTCGTAAACCTCGTCGTAAGCCTTTAAGGCATTGCGGTAAGCGATGAAGGCATTGTTATAGTCGCGGTCGGCATCATACATCATCCCGATGATCACATGGGCAAAGGCATCGTCGGAATAGCGGTTCTTGCGATCCTTATACCGGTCGTTGAGCTTCTGCAGCCTGATGATCATCCTCCTGGCTTCCACCACGGCACCCTCATGGTTGCCCATCTGTATGTAGTTGAGGGCCTTGAAATAGTTTACCATTACCTTTTCAAAGTCTTCAGCCCTGTAGGGCTTCACTCCCGGGTTGCTGATGAGGGAAAGGGCTTCGTAGCCGACCTGCCTGTGCTCATCCTCGATCATCAGGTCGGCCACTTCCAGGTCGCGGTTGCTGGCTTCGAAGTCGCCGCTCATCCAGTTGACCCAGCCCCGGTACATGTAAAACAGCAGCCTGTTCTTCCCTTCGCTGTCCTTTTTGTTTTTTTCGAGCCAGCCCTGTGCTTTTTCCATGTCGCCCTCCATCACATACTCCTGGAATTGCAAGGTCTTCCGGTAATAGGTGGCGCACCCGGCAATGAGCACTGCCGCGACGAGGAAGGTCAGAACATGGAACAGGTATTTCATCTGAAACAAATGAAGCTTAAAAGCCCGGCAAACAAGCAACAACTAATTTTTGATGTACTTCTTGATCTTCTTGTCGCCGATCCAGACGATCTCGTTGGTCTCGATATTGGTGAGTTCAAGGTTGATCTGGTAGAAGTTGACGGTTTCCTTTCCCTCGGTGTCGACGATGGAGTTGATGGTTCCCTGCAGCATGAAGTCGGCGCCGATCTCACGGCCCCAGGCCTTCATGGTTTCCGCGCTGGAGAAATCCTGCTGGTCGGCCCTCTCGCGCCTGATCTCCTCGCGTTTTTCACCGCCCTGCACCAGGCGTACCTGCTGTGAGTTGATGAAGGCGCGTTCAAGGTCCTTGATAAAGGTTTCGGCGTCGATGTGTTCATGGCTCTTGTTCTTGACAAAACCGCAGATCACCACCGGCTTTTCGCCCGGATGGGTGCTGAAGAAATTGTTAAGCCAGGGCTCGCTGAGCGACTGGCTGATCATGGCGTCGGCCGTGAGGCGCGAGTCGGTGTCGTTCCACCTGCCGCTGAGGTCGATCTGTTCGTCGGGCGATACCCTGGTCACTTTTTTCGAGGTGCAGGCCCCGGCCAGGATCATCATCAGGGCCATGCCAATAACAAAGAAATGTTTTTTCATAATGCGTTTTGATAAATTGGGTGAATAACCATTTATTGCGGTAAATTTAATGATTCCTGCCAAAATGCGGCGGGATCGCCTGAAATAAATCAAATCGCGTGCCGAAAAAAGCGTTTGCTTAGCCGCGGAAAAAGAGGGCCCTGATGATGAGCCAGGCCATCTTCGGGTTTTCCTTCAGCCTGCGGGTGGAATAGGCGAACCACTGCGATCCGTAAGGGACATAGACGCGCATGCGGTGTCCCTGCTCCACGATCGAGCTGCGCAGCTCGGGCGTGACCCCGTAAAGCATCTGGAACTCATACATGTTGGCGGGGACGTTATATTTTTCGATCAGCTTCAAAGCTCCTTCCACCAGCGGTTTATCATGGGTGGCGATGGCGGCGTACATCTTCTTGCTGAACATATACTCGAGGTCTTCGAGGAAGTGCTTGTTGATCTCGTGGTATTTCTTGTAGGCGATCTCGGCAGGCTCTACATAAATGCCCTTGCAAAGCCGGTAGTTAATGGGGTTTGCAACAGTGTTAAGGTCTTCAAGGCCCTTGATGTCGCTGAGGGTGCGCTTGAGGTAAGCCTGGAATACCAGCCCCACATTTTCGGGGAACCCGGCCTTGAGCCTCCTGAAGAGCCTGAGCTCCTTGTCGACGCATTGCGAATCTTCCATGTCGACACGGATAAAGTTGCCGTATTCGGCGGCTTTGGCTACAATGTCGCGAATATATTTATAGCAAAGCTCTTCGTCGAGCAGCAGGCCGAACATGGTGGGCTTGAGCGAATAGTTGCCATCGACATTTTCCTTTTCGAAGGTCTCGATGATCTGCATATACTCATCCCTGTTTTCTTTAGCCTGCTCAATATTGGTGATGAACTCGCCCAGCAGGTCGACCGTGACCATGATCCCCTCGCGGTTGAGCTTTTGCGACTCGCGGATGGCATCCTGAATGGTTTTACCGGCAATGTAGCGTTTGGAGAATAACCATACAAAGCTCTTGGGCAGGTATGGCAGCATGGCAGCGATAAATCTGTTGAACATGGTTGTGTTTTGTTAGTGCTTTTGATCAGATCCGGTTAACTCGGGTGCAAAATAAATACATAATTTCCATTTACCGAAAAAAAGCTGTTAAAAAATTAACAAAGAGTTTTGAGTGTTGAGTGTTGAGTGTTTAGTGTTGATGCCGGCAATGCCTCGAATTTGCTCGAGCAGGCTGTTGTCATCACAACACCTCACCCCCTTTACCCACTGCCATACAGACACTTCGACTGGCTCAGTAGATACTCCGTCGAGCGGTTCTATCAATTACGCATTTTTCGCTGCTCAGAATTATCCCGGACAGCACTAACTCAACACTCAAAACTCAAAACTAAATTTATATTTGTATTTGAACGGAACAATCCCTAATTTTGCAGCCCGAAATTTTTTGGGGATCAGTCATGAAGGCGTTGAAGGAATATGAAATACCCTTTGTGGGTCTTAAGGAAGGGATGCATGATTATCGCTTCACGATTGACAACAGGTTCTTTGATCGTTTTGAATATTCGGAGATACATGAAGGTGAGGTGTTTGTCGACCTGCGCATGGAACGCAAAACCCGCATGATGATGTGGTGGTTCCCTGCGACCGCTGTCTTGCCGACATGGAATACCCCGTCGAACGCGATCAGCGGCTGATCGTCAAGCTGGGCCACGAGCGCAAGGAAGAGACCGATGAGATCCTCATCATCCCCGATACCGACTCGCATATCGATATCAGCGGGTTCATCTACGAATATATCATGCTTTTGCTCCCTTACCAGCGTATGCACCCCGAAGGGGAGGGACAGTGTGATGAAGAGGTCATAGAGAAACTGTCACAGCATATTCCCAAAGAGGTTGACCCCAGGTGGGAAGTTTGGAATAAATTAAAGGACAATACGGAATTAACATAACAACTGAACAGCAATGGCACATCCAAAAAGAAAAATTTCCAAGACCAGGAGAGATAAGCGCCGGACCCATTACAAGGCCAGCCTCCCGACACTGGCTACCTGCCCCACGACGGGCACCATACACATTTACCACCGGGCATATTATGTCGATGGCGACCTTTACTATAAAGGCAAGCTCGTGATGGAGAAAGCCAGGTAGGCTGAACTTTTCGTCATTACGATCGTTTAATTCGTCAAAAAGTAATCCCTTAAGAAGATGAATATCGGACTGGATATCATGGGTGGTGATCATGCCCCTGCTGCAACGCTTGGCGGTGCGGTGCTGGCGCTGCCATCCCTTGATGCTTCCGACAGGCTCTTTCTGTTCGGGGATGAACAGGTGATCCACGAGCGGCTTTTCGCCCTCGGCGCAGATCCCGGCACCTTCACCATCGTGCATGCCCCCGATGTGATCGGCATGAGCGACCAGCCCATCAAGGCTTTCACCCACAAGACCAACTCAAGCATCTCCACCGGCTTCCGCTTCCTCAAGGAGGGGCAGATCGACGCCTTTGCCAGTGCAGGCAACAGCGGTGCCATGGTGGTAGGCTCCATGTACAGCGTGGAAATGATCAAGGGCATCATCAGGCCCTGCACTGCCGTGGTGCTGCCCAAAGACAATGGCGGCCACACCTTCCTGCTCGACATCGGCACCAACCCCGACCCGAAGCCGGAGGTGATGTACCAGTTCGGCATCCTGGGCTCCTTCTATGCCAAACACGTTTACGGCGTTGAAAACCCCAGGGTGGGGCTCCTGAACATCGGCGAAGAGGCCGAAAAGGGGAACATCCTCACACAGGCCACCTACAGGCTCATGAAAGACGCAAAGCATTTTAACTTTGTCGGTAACGTGGAAGGGCGCGACATCCTGCTCGACACGGCCGACGTGGTGGTCTGCGACGGCTTCACGGGCAACGTGCTGCTCAAGCAGCTCGAGTCGATGTACAACCTGCTGAAGAACAGGAACCTCTACGACGATTTTGTGGAACGCATGAATTACGAGAACTTTGGCGGTACGCCCATCCTTGGCATCAGGTCGACGGTACTTGTCGGCCACGGGATTTCGAACGACAATGCGATCAGGAACATGATCCTCCTTACAAAAAACGTCCACGAAGCAAACCTTTCCTTCAAAATTAAGGAAGAGCTTCAAAAACATTCGTAATTTTACCGCCCAAAAAAAACACCTTATGGGGAAATTAAGAGCAGCAATCACCGGCGTGCATGGCTGGGTTCCGGATTATATACTCACCAATGCCGAGCTCGAAAAGATGGTGGATACCTCCGATGAGTGGATCACGACACGCTCGGGGATCAAGGAGAGAAGGATACTGAAAGGTGAAGGGCAGGGTGCCTCGGTCATCGGTGCCGGAGTGGTCGACGGACTGCTGAAGAAGACGGGCACCAAACCCGAAGAGATCGACCTGCTGATCGTGTCGACCGTTACGCCCGACTATGCATTCCCGGCCACGGCCAACATCATTTCCGACAAGTGCGGGCTGAAGAACGCCTGGAGCTACGACCTCAACGCAGCCTGCTCGGGCTTTCTGTTCGCCCTCACCACCGCCTCGAAATTCATCGAGACCGGCACACACAAGAAGGTGCTGGTGGTCGGGGCCGAGAAAATGTCGATGATGGTCGATTATACCGACCGTGCCACCTGTGTGCTCTTCGGCGACGGCGGTGGCGGCGTGCTGCTGGAGCCCACCACTGAAGAATACGGCATCATCGACTCGAAGCACTATACCGACGGCTCGGGACGGCAGTTCCTGTACCAGAAGGGCGGCGGCTCGGTCAAGCCTGCCTCCTTCGAAACGGTAGCCGGCAAGGAACACTTTATCACCCAGGAAGGGCAGTCGGTGTTCAAGTTCGCCGTGAAAGGCATGGCCGATGTGTCGGTGGAGATGATGGAACGCAACAACCTGACTTCCGACGACATCCACTGGCTGGTGCCCCACCAGGCCAACCTGCGCATCATCGATGCCACGGCCAGGCGCATGAAGCTCGACCCGAGCAAGGTGATGATCAACATCCAGAAATACGGCAACACCACCACCGGCACCATCCCGCTGTGCCTCTGGGAATGGGAAGACCAGCTCCATAAGGGCGACAACCTCATCCTTTCCGCCTTCGGCGGCGGCTTCACCTGGGGATCCGTATACGTGAAGTGGGCGTATTGACGGGCGTCGGGCGTCGGGCTTCAGGCGTCAGGCATGGCTAAATGGTTAAATTAGTGAGACTGACTTTTTATGAGCGCAGCGAAATAAAAAGGCTTAGTCGAACTAATCCCCGGTTTACCGGGATGGCTAAATGGCTAAATGGTTAAATGGTTAAATGGTTACACTAATAATGTAATCTTTTCCCTTTTTCCCTTTTCCATATTCCATATTCACTAATAATCCCCCCTGCTGTAACCTCCGCCGAAAATAATCGTCTTATCTATTGAATGAGCTTCAGGGAAGATCAATATTATATTGACGAGGTCCTCGATGGCAGGACGGACGCCTTCAGGCCCCTGGTGGAAAGGCACCAGGACCTGGTGTACACCATCGTGCGCAGGATCATCGCTTCGGCTGAAGAGGCGGAGGAGGTGGCCCAGGACGTGTTCGTGAAGGCTTACCGCAAGCTTGGCGAGTACAGGGGCAATGCAAAGTTCTCGACCTGGCTATACAGGATCGCCTACAACACGGCCATCAGCCATACCCGGAAGAAGATCGTGACCTTCCTGCCGGCTGATGAAAGGGGGCTGGAGCATATCCCCGACGACAGCATGCAGGACGACATCCTGGGGCTGAGCGCAGAGGAGCGGGGCCGGCTGGTCAACAGCGCACTGGCGCTGCTACCCGCCACCGACAGGCTGATCATCACCCTGTACTATTATCATGAAAAAGAGGTGAGCGAGATCAGCGGGATCATCGGCATGAGCGAATCAAACGTGAAGGTGAAGCTGCACCGGATCCGGAAGCGCCTGCTCAAGGAAATGAACGACATCATCGGATACAAAATCGACACGGTAGCGTAAAGGAGGTAAAGCATGAAAAAGGATAATAACAAGAACGAAGAGATCTTACGGGAGCTTTTTGCCCACAGCAGCACGGATAAGGCACCGAAAGGATTTGCCGACAGGGTGATGGACCGCGTTGCCGTGGAGCCCTTACCTGAGGCCAGCGAGCGATGGTCGCCCGGCGGATGGTGGTTCTGGGGCAGTGTGGGCATCGGGCTGGTCGGCCTGGTGGTGATGGTATTCCTGCTCGACTTCTCCTTCATGGGCACCATCTTCGACGGCATAGAGGTGGATGGTTCCAGGGCAGCCCTGTTCTTCGAAAAGTTCGGGGCCGGCATGACCGTATTCTTCGAAAGCTTCAGGTTCACCACCATCTCTGTCATCATCCTCATTACCGTGGTGGCCCTGGTGCTGGCCGACAGGCTGCTGCGCCGCAGGACCCGTGCCGAATTTCACACCTTCTGACCGGCCGTGCCGGCATCCCGGCATACGGGATCTTTTCTTATCTTCGTAAAAAACACTGATGTTACCTTCATCCCTGCATAAGGAGATCGTCTCATTGCTGACTGACAAATACGGCCATGAGGTCATCATCGAAAAGGCCGGCTCCCTCTCCGGCGGTTCCATCAACGAAGCCTTCAGGCTCGACACCACGGCAGGCCCCTTTTTCATGAAATATAACAGGGCCTCCGCCCATCCGCGCATGTTCGAACAGGAAGCCAGGGGGCTGTCGCTCCTGCACCAGGCAGGGGCGGTGAGGGTCCCCGCCGTGGTGGGCCATGGCGACGACGGCACCTGGTCGTTCATCATCCTCGAATACCTTGCCCCGGCAGGCAAGGGGCCGAGTTTCTGGGAAGACTTCGGCCGCAGGCTGGCCGAACTGCACCGGCATACCGCAACCCGGTATGGCCTCGACCACGACAACTACATCGGCTCCCTGCCGCAGTACAACGATCAGCACGGGCGCTGGGTGGATTTCTTCAGGGAGCAGCGGCTGCTGGTACAGATGGAGATGGCTTCGCGCTCGGGATTACTGCCCCCGCGCACCCGGCAGGCCTTCGAAAGGCTGTTCGGCAGGCTCGAAAGCATATTCCCCGATGAGCCGCCGGCGCTGGTCCACGGCGACCTGTGGAGCGGCAACTACATGGTGGATGAGCAAGGTGAGGCCTGCATCATCGACCCGGCAGTATACTATGGCTTCCGTGAGATGGACATCGGCATGTCGCGGCTCTTCGGGGTGTTCGGAAACGCCTTTTACGAGGCCTACAACGAGGCCTGGCCCATGGCTCCCGGATGGCGCCGGCGCGTTGAGATCTGCAACCTCTACCCCCTCATGGTGCATGTGAACCTTTTCGGGGCAGGGTACCTGGGGAGCGTGGAGGGGATACTGAAGGAGTTTTGATTTACCCCTCACCCCCCGGGAAGCTTTATCAAAAATGAAAATATGGAAATTATACCGTCTGAATTACTTTGCGTTCCTTTGAGAGTACTTTGTGAACCTTTGTGGTTCAGTGAGTTAAAAATAACCACAAAGGTCACAAAGGGCAACACCAAGGTTCACGAAGACTTTTAAGACAGCCTCGAAAAGGGGGCCGGGGGGTTAAGGGGGTGAGGGGCAAATCCAGAATCCAGAATCCAGAATCTCATTCCATTTCTTTTCTTAATTTTGCACCCACTAAAATCACAGGCCATTCCATGAACCACAACAACGAAGAAAAAGAAGCCAGGAAGTCGCTCAACTTCATCGAGTCCATCATAGAGGAGGATATCCGCAACAACAAGAACGAGAGCCGCGTGCACACGCGCTTTCCTCCGGAGCCCAACGGTTACCTGCACATCGGCCACGCCAAGTCGATCTGCCTCAACTTCGGCCTCGCCAAAAAATACAACGGCAAGTGCAACCTGCGCTTCGACGATACCAACCCCACGAAAGAAGAGCAGGAATATGTCGACTCCATCATGGAGGATATCCGCTGGCTGGGTTTCGACTGGGAAGACCGCCTCTATTATGCTTCCGACTATTTCGACCAGCTGTATGCGTGGGCCGAGAAGCTGATCCTCGACGGCAAGGCCTATGTCGACGACCAGCCGGCCGAAGAGATCAGCCGGCAGCGCGGCACGCCCACACGGCCGGGCATCGAGAGCCCGTTCAGGGAGCGCACCGTGGAGGCCAACCTGGAGCTTTTCCGCCGGATGAAGAATGGCGATTTCCCCGACGGCTCGCACGTGTTGCGGGCCAGGATCGACATGGCCTCGCCCAACATGCACATGCGCGACCCGGTGCTTTACCGCATCCTGCACACCCCGCACGACCGCACCGGCGACAAGTGGTGCATCTATCCCATGTATGACTTCGCCCACGGGCAGTCGGACTACCTCGAAGGCATCACCCACTCCATCTGTACCCTGGAGTTCGAGATCCACCGCCCGCTCTACGACTGGTTCCTCGACAACCTCATCGAGACCGAATACCGGCCCCGCCAGATCGAGTTTGCGCGGCTCAACCTCAGCTATACCGTCATGAGCAAGCGCAAGCTGCTCGAGCTGGTGAAGGAGGGCTACGTGAGTGGCTGGGACGACCCGCGCATGCCCACCGTCACGGGCCTGCGGCGGAGAGGGTATACGCCCGGGTCGTTGCGCAACTTTGCCGACCGCATCGGCGTGGCCAAGCGCGACAACGTGATCGATGTGGCCCTGCTGGAGCACAGCATCCGTGAGGACCTGAACAAAAGGGCCCTGCGGGTGATGGGGGTGCTGGATCCCTTGAAGCTCGTCATCACCAACTACCCGGAGGGGAAGACTGAAGAGCTGGAAGCCGTCAACAACCCTGAAGATGAAAGCATGGGCAAACGGGTGATCCCCTTTTCGAGGGAGATCTACATCGAGCAGAACGATTTCATGGAGAACCCGCCCGGGAAGTTCTTCCGGCTCTCGCCCGGCAACGAGGTGAGGCTGCGCTATGCCTATATCATCAAATGCGAAGAGGTGGTGAAAGATGCCGATGGCAGGATCGTGGAGTTGCATTGCACTTATGACCCTGATACCCGCAGCGGCGGGCCGGCGGCCAACCGCAAGGTGAAGGGCACCATCCACTGGGTCTCGGCAGCTCATGCCGTGCCGGCCGAGGTCAGACTTTACGACCGCCTGTTCCTGAAGGAAGACCCCGACGATGTGGAAGAAGGCGAAGATTTCAAGGCCGGCCTGAACCCCGATTCGCTGGAGATCAAAAAAGGCTTTGTCGAGCCAGGACTCGCCGATGCCGCGCCGGAGGCGAAATACCAGTTCGAGCGGCTGGGGTACTTCTGTGTCGACCGCAAGGATTCGAAGCCCGGTAGCCCGGTGTTCAACCGCACCGTGCCGCTGAGGGATTCGTGGACGAGGAGTCAGGGGAAATAGGAA
>CAZHYA010000043.1:0-11602 GCA_964536525.1 uncultured Bacteroidales bacterium
ACGATAACCACCCAGGACAGGCTGTCGGAAACCAGTCACGGGTCATACGACAAAAAGGACATACTGGCCGTGATGAAGCACAACAGGGTGGGCGGCACCCATCATAAGCTCACCGAAGAAGACCACGCCGGGCTTCTGGAGCTGATTTGGTAGTACCCTACTCATTCAAAATTTTCATCAGCACCATCCTGCCGTTATCGAGCACGATGCGGCAGAAGTAGATGCCCGGATGCAGGTCGGTCATGCTGATCTTCCGTTCACAGGGGGCAGCACATTGCATTTGCTCTTCCTTCACCACGTTGCCGATGATGTCGGCGATGCTCAGGCTGCTTATCCCCGTTTCGGCGCTGATCACCAGGTAATCGCTGCAGGGGTTAGGATATACCCGGAGGATGTCCGAATGCAGTTCCTCAATACCAACCAGCACCGTAATATAGTTGACCTTGGCGATGGAGTCGGAACCCCCTGGCCCGATCGACTTCAGGCTGACGGTATAGTTCCCAGAGTTCTGGTAGGTATGTACAGGGTTCTGGCTATTGGAGGTGTAACCGTCGCCGAAATGCCACATCCACTGGTATACATTGCCGAGTGTCAGGTCGGTGAAATTCACCTGCAGCGGGAAGAAACCCGAAGTGGGGTCCCCGATGAAGTCTGCCGTCGGGGGCAGGTCGTTCACCGTGATGTAATCCGTCTTGACTTCGGTATCCGTTCCTCCCGGTCCAGTCACCGTGAGGCTGACCGTATAGGTTCCTGTGGAGCTGTAGGTATGAACAGGGTTCTGTATGACCGATGTTCCCCCGTCGCCGAAATTCCAGTTCCAGGTGTTCACCGAATCGGCCGAGAGGTCGTTGAAGGTTACGTTGAGCGGTGGGGTTCCGATGGTGGGATAGCCGTTGAACCCTGCTGTCGGCGGTGCATACATTACCATGATATAATCGGTCTTGGTAAGGCTGCCGGTGCCTCCCGGTCCGTTCACCGTAAGCGAAACCGTGTACAATCCCGGTGTGCCGTAATCATATTGTGGATGCTGTTCCGTGGAGGTGCCCCCGTCACCGAAGTTCCAGCTCCAGGTGTTCACCGAGTCGACCGACAGGTCGGTGAAGTTGACCGTCAGCGGGGCGATCCCCGAGGTAACATCGGCCGTGAAGTCGGCCGTGGGCGGGAAATAGTTCACCTGGATGTAATCGATCTTTGTGATGGAATCCGTACCTCCCGGTCCTGCTACATGAAGCTGGACCGAATATAAACCGGGATTGTGGTATATATTGAGCGGATTTTGCATGGTGGAGGTGTTGCCGTCGCCGAAATCCCAGTTCCAGCTCGTGACCGGGTTCTGTGAAAGGTCGGTGAAGGCCACGTTCAGCGGGGGCAATCCAGAGGTGGGCGTGCCCATGAAGTCGGCTAACGGGGCTATGGCCGGCGAATAAAGGTCGGACCACCAGACGCCCCTGCCGTAGGTGCCGGCATAAAGCTTATTGTTGGCGGGATTGGAGGCATAGAATATCTCCAGCTCGGTAACCACCACATTGGGCAGGCCGTTGCTGAATGCTGTCCAGTTGCCGCCGTCGCGTTTCACATATACGCCAACGTCGGTGCCGGCATAAGGCTCAACACCCGTATAGTCGGTATTCTGTATCACGCACATCACCGGAAGGCTGGGCAAGCCCTGGGATATATTTGTCCAGCTCGTGCCCCCGTTGGTGGTTTCGTACACCCCATGCGTATTGTACTCTCCCATGGAGACCCATACATGGTTGGGATCGTCGTCCTTCACGCAGATATAGGTAATATTGCTGAGTGATACGGGCAGGTTAGAAGTGATGTCAGTCCACTGCTGCGAAGGCCCTCCTCCGTTGGTGGTGCGGTAGATGTTGCTGAGCGTTGCGGCATAAATGTATTGAGGGTTGGAAGCGGAGATGGCCATGCTGCGTAAAGTTGTATTACTGGGAAAACCCTGGTTGCTGATCTGCGACCAGGAGTTGCCCTGGTTGGTGGTCTTCCACACATCGCTGTAGCCCACATAAAGCGTCTGGTTCGACGAAGGATCCATCAGGTACGGGGTGCACCAGGCGCCCTGGCCCGGCAGGCTGGACGTAATGGTGGTCGATGAATACCAGGAGTTCGTGGTACGGCGGATCTGCCCGTAGTACAGTGCCCCGTACTGCGTCGAATTGGTGGTGTAGTCGACGATACATTCGAAGCCGTCGCCCCCGATCACATCCGACCAGGTGCCGCTCATCCTCGATTTTGTCCCGTTGTCCTGCAGGCCGATGATCACCTCGTCGGCACTGACCTGTCCGACGCCGAGCCGGTAGATCTGCGAAATGGCCATGCCGCTCGACAGGTGGGTCCAGCTGGCGCCCCCGTTGGAGGTCTTGTAAAGGCCACCATCGTTGGCTTCGAAGAGCGTAGAGCTGTTGTTCTGAAAAGCCAGGAAATGCTTATCGGCATGCACCGTCTGTATTCCCGAACATCCCGACCAGTGGTTCACGATATTGAAGGATAAGGCCCCGTTGGTGGACTTCCAGAGGTTAACCCCACCCACATATACCGTATTGGCATCGGAGGGATCGACGTTGATCACCAGGTCGTAGGTGCCCTGGCCGTTGTTGGTGCCGGTGCCGTCGCAGCTCCAGTTGAGCAGGTAGTTGCCTGAAACGGAACCGTTGAGGACCTGCGAATAGGATGCCCCGCTGTTGGTTGACTTATAAACCCCCAGCAAACCGCCGCTGGTGTTGGCCACCAGGGCGTATACCCAGGTGGGCTGGTTATAGCTCACGGCAAGCTCTGTCCTGCGGCCCGCATAGGTCGCCACAGGGCCGGAGCCCCAGCTTGCGCCTGAGTTGGTGGAAAGATAGATGCATGTGTTATTCCGTCCTTCTGTGGATCCATGGAGCGTGGTCGGATCACCAGGCTTGAATTCCCGGTCGGTGAATGCCTGCGAGCTGATCATGGGCCAGGTCACCCCGCCGTCGGTGGTCTTGTAAAGGCCGTTGGTGGTGGCCGCGTAAATGGTCTGATATGCCGAATTCGGATCCATCAGGAGACGGTTCACCCTGACCTTCTGGCTTGCGTTAAAACTCAGTCCTGTAGTGGTCCAGGTCGCACCGCCATCGGTTGATTTCAGCACTCCCACACTGTTGTTGTCGTTGCTCTGGTCGCCCCCGAGCGACCACATGGAACCGCCGTCGCGGTCACCGGTGGCGATATACAGGGTGTTGGGGCCGACCACCGGCTTGATGACCAGGATATCGCTGACCCCCAGCACAGGGGTGGTATCGTTAAGGTTGGTCCAGGTGGCCCCGTCGTTGATGGTATGCCAGATACCGCCCGAAGCTGCACCGGTATAATACTCGGCGGTTGTTCCCGGCACGAATGAAATGCAGTTGAGCCTGCCCAGGCCGGCATAACCGCCCGGGGAAGTGTTGGGCCCCAGGCTGGTCCAGTTTCCTGACGGGCTTTTAGTATTGTCGGTGTTTTGGTAGTGATCATCCAGGGCTTTCATATCGGGGAAAGCTCCCGTAGTGGGGTCGATCCGGTACTGCCAGTACCATTCCCAGCGTTTAAACTGTTTGTAGTAAGGGGCCCTTACCATTTCACCGTCGAGCATGTAATAACCGTCCTTCACGTCGAAGGGTTCCCAGTAATTATTGAAGGCATCCTGTATCTCGTAAAAGGTGAGGGTGCCGTTTTCAAGTTTTTCCTGCGGAAGGCTGTTGATCCACTCCTGGGATTGCATGCCGGAGAATACAAAAATCATGCTGAATAACCAGAGGGTGATATTCTTCATGGCTGATAAAAATTTGGTCGTTTATGGGCTTTTATGAAGTATCTGATGTATACGAAAGATCTGCATATATGTTACTTCATATACAAATTTAACAAGAAAATCATTGAAAGCATGATTTTTCAGGCAACAATTATGAAAGAAGGGGAGAAATGCCTGCTCATCAGCACAAAAAAGAGGCTGTCTCAAAAGTCTTTGTGAAACTTGGTGTCGCCCTTTGTGATCTTTGTGGTTATTTTTAACTCATTGAACCACAAAGGTTCGCAAAGTATCCTCAAAGGAGCGCAAAGTAATTCAGACGGTATAATTTCCATCTTTTAACTTTTGAGACAGCCTCTAATGCTAGTCTTCGTCGCTCTGCTCTTCGTATTCCTTGAGCAGTTTGTCCTGGATGTCGGGCGGAACCTGTGCATATTCGGCAAAGGTCATCTCGTAGGAGGCACGGCCGCTGGTGAGTGAGCTGAGGGCCGTTGAGTACCTGTTCATTTCGGCCAGTGGCACACGGGCCTTGATGGTACCGCCTTCCATGCCCATGATGATGGCGCGGCGTCCCTGCAGGTCGGTCATCACACCGCCCATCTTGTCTTCGGGTACCATCACGGTGACGTCGTAGATGGGTTCCATGATCTTGGGGCCTGCTTCCTTGAAGGCCAGGCTGAAAGCATTACGGCCGGCCAGCTTGAAGGAGATTTCGTTTGAGTCGACGGAATGCATCTTGCCGTCGTAGACCATCACCCTGATGTCGCGGGCATAGGATCCCGTGAGCGGGCCGCGCTCCATGCGTTCCATGATCCCCTTGAGGATGGCGGGAAGGAACCTGGCGTCGATGGATCCGCCAACGATACAATTATAAAACATGAGCTTGCCACCCCAGTCGAGTTCGATCTCGTCCTTGCCCCTCACGCTGACCGTAACCTCTGTATCGCCCTTGATGATGCTGAGGGGGTTCACCGACGACATTTTGATCTGTTGCTTCAGCTTGAACTTGGAAGGTTCGGGCATGCCTTCAATGTAAGGTTCGATGAGCATATACACCTCGCCGAACTGTCCAGATCCGCCCGATTGCTTCTTATGCAGGTAATTGGCCTGCGAAACCCTGGTAATGGTTTCCCGGTAAGGGATCTTGGGTGTATGGAATTCGACGGGGATCTTGTACTGGTTCTCGAGATGCCATTTCATGATGTTGAGGTGCAACTCGCCCTGTCCTTCCACGATCAGCTGACGCAGTTCTTTTGAATGTCCTGCAATGATCGTAGGATCCGACTTGTGCATCTCGTTGAGGGCAAGACCGAGTTTTTCATCATCGGCCTGGTTCTTGGCCTTGATGGCCGTTCGGTATTTAGGGTTGGGGAACACGATGGGCTCGATCATGTCGTCGGGGTTCTTCATCGAGTTGAGCGTGTTGTTGGTGTGCGTGTTCTTAAGCTTGATGGTGGCAAAGATGTCGCCGGCATAGACCTTATCAAGCTTCTCCCTGTTCTTTCCCCAGAAGGCGAACAGCTGTGAGATCCTCTCCTTCGAACTCGTTTTGGCATTGTTCATGTCCATCCCTTCGGTGATCTCCCCGCCATAAAGTTTCATGAAAGTAACCTCTCCCAGGTGCGATTCAAGGGTTGTCTTGAAGACAAAGGCCGAAGCGGGATCGGAAACACTGCAGGTAAGTTCCTTGCCCTTAATTGTTTTGATGGCCGGCATCTCGTTCGGTGAAGGAGCATTGCCTACGATGAAATCGAGCAACCTGTCGACGCCCATATCATGCTTCGCATTGATGCACATCACAGGGAAAAAGTTCCTGGTGGTGAGGCCGGTCTTGAGGCCCTTGCGCATCTCTTCCTCCGTGAGGGTGCCGTTTTCAAAGAAGATCTCCATCAGTGCTTCATCGCTGGCCGCAAGGTCTTCGATCATGGTAGCCTGCAGCTCTTCAGCCTTGTCCTTTTCGTCGGCGGGGATATCGAGAATCTCTGCCGCGCCTCCGTCGGCAGGATATTTGAACATTTTCATCTTGATGAGGTCGATGAAGGCGTTAAACCCGATGCCGGGATTCACGGGGTATTGTACTACGGTAACACCGGCGCCGAACGAAGACTTGAGCTGCGTGATGGTTTCATCGAAATTGGAGTTTTCATGCTCCAGGTGATTAATGGCGAAAATGATCGGCGTATTGGTCTTGCCGGCATTACGCCATGAAATTTCCGTACCCACTTCAATGCCGTTCTGGGCATTGACCACCATCACGCCTGTATCGGCCACCTTCAGGGTGGAGATCACTTCACCCACGAAATCATCGAAACCCGGTGTGTCGATAATGTTGATCTTGTTATCCTTATAGAGTGTGTACAGCACAGTGGAGAATATGGAGTTCTGGCGCTCCAGCTCTATGTCGTGATAGTCGGATACCGTGTTTTTGTCATCGACTGACCCTCTTCTCTTGATAAGGCCACCTTCGAAAAGCATGCTTTCGACAAGGGTGGTTTTTCCGCATTTGGCACCGCCTATGATGGCGATATTCTTGATTTCATGGGTTTGATAGGCCTTCATGTGTGTTTTCTTATCTTTTAGTTAATGATCGTATTGCCCGAAACGGGCTGCAAAAGTATAAAAATCCGGCAAATAATAAAAAAAAGGTGCCAAATAATTCACGTTTTCAGGGGGATATGCCTGCCGGGATGGCTGTGCTGCTTTGTCAGATGCTGCTGAGCATGGGAAGTGCCTCCTTCCATCCTTCGTCGCTCAGCCTGGCACCCTTCTGTTCGATGATCTTGCCTGCCAGCAAGGCCCCGGCCCTGCCGCATTTGTCGAGGGGCCAGCCCTGGCTCAGGCCGAACAGGAACCCTGCAGCGTAAATATCGCCGGCCCCGTTGGTGTCGACAACTGCAGCACGGATGGCAGGAATATGGTATTGTTCCTTACCGCTTTTCACCAGCGAGCCGTCCTTGCCAACCTTCACCACTGCGATCCTGGCCAGCCGTGCGAGCTCATCAAGCGCCTCACCGGGTTGCTTTCCCGTAAAGGAGCGGGCCTCCTCTTCGTTGGCAAACACGATGTCGACATATTCGTTCACGATCCGTTTAAGAAAATCAAGGTTCTCTTCAACCACATTGAAGCTGGCCAGGTCGAGCGAAACTTCCAGTCCATGTGATTTAGCCAGCCTGACAGCCGTTTCGAGCAGGGCGTTGTTCTGCACGATATAGCCTTCGATATGGAAGATGCTGTGCCCTTCGAAGTGCTCAGGCAACAGCTCCTCAATGGTCATTTCGATGGCGGCACCGAGGTGTGTGGCAAAGGTGCGTTCCGAATCGGGGCTGATGAGGGCGACGGCACGGCCCGAATGGGTCTGGCTGATAAGCAGGATCGGACGGATATTGCTTTTGATGAGGTCGTCACGGAAGATCTCACCGTAGTCGTCCTGACCGATCTTGCCGATGAAGCTGGTTTCGAGCCCCAGCCTGGCGATCCCGTGGATGGTGTTGGCTGCCGATCCGCCGCCGGCAAAGGCGGAGGGCAGGTGTTCACAGGCCTTCCTGATCAGGCCCGACTTCTCGATATCCACAAGCTGCATGCTGCCTTTGGGCAACTTAAGCTGTTCAAGGATGAGGTCGTCATCAAGGAAAACGATGATGTCGACAAGGGCATTTCCCAGACCGATGATTCTTGCCATAAAATTGAACTAAGCATTCGATTTGCAAAGATACGAAACCGGGGGATATATTCCGTATGGTGTATCCGTGACTTCCCGGCACGGGCACATGGGCCATGACCAGGATCTAACGGGGTATGGAGGCAATATCTATGATGGCTGCTATCGCAGCGTCGATGTGCTCCGTGGTATTGAAAGGCCCGATGCTGAGCCTCACGGTCCCGTGCATGTCGACCGTGCCTATCCCTTCATGCACCAGCGGGGCACATTGCAGGCCGGTACGGCAGGCGATGTTATAATCCACATCGAGCATGGTGCCTACATCACCTGATTCGAACTTGTCGATGTTGAGGCTGAGCACGGCATTCCGTTCCCTGGAACTGTTGGCACAGTATAGGGTGATGTTTTCAATATCCTGAAGGCCTTGCCTGAGCTTTTCCCAGAGGGCCATCTCTTTGGCGTGCAGTTTTTCGATACCCTGTTCCAGCACCCACTTCGTGCCGGCATAAAGGCCGGCCACACCCACGGTGTTCAGGGTGCCGCACTCCATCCTGTATGGAAATTCGCTGAGGTGGGTCTTCTGGGCTGAGCGCACCCCCGTGCCTCCGCAGCGAGTCCCTTTCACCGGCAGGTCCTCCATCACGTATGATCCTCCGATGCCGGTTGGCCCCATGAGGCATTTGTGGCCGGTGAAGGCCACCGCGTCGATGCCCATGGCTTTCATGTCGATGGGGATGGCACCGGCGCTCTGGCTGGCATCCACCACGAAATATACCCCGGCCGCCTTGCAGATCTTACCGATCTCACCGATAGGCTGCACAGTGCCGATCACATTGGAACTGTGATTCACCACGACCATCCTGGTGTTTTTCCTGATGGCCTTTTTGATGTCGCCGGGGTCTATGTAGCCATGAGCGTCGAAGGGCACATGGGTTACCTCGATAACACCATTGAGTTCCAGGTGGTGCAAGGGTCGGAGCACGGAGTTATGCTCCAGCATGGTGGTCACCACATGATCGCCCTTTTCGGCCAACCCCATCAGGATCATGTTCAGCGAGTCACTTGCATTATAACTGAAGGTAAGCCGGTTGGGATCATCACCGTTAAAAAGTCCGGTAAGCATTTTTCGGGTATTCTGGACGATCTCTTCGGTTTCCAGGGCCGCATCGAAGCCCGACCGCCCGGGGCTGACCCCCTTGGTGCGGTAAAATTGGTCCATAAATTCGTACACCACTTCAGGTTTTGGAAAAGAAGTGGCTGAATTGTCGAGATAGATCAGCTTACTCATGATAAATGCTGTTTTTGATGGTTTGATTCATTTTCGTCGAGGACGATGGCATCGGCCACGATCTCGGCCAGGGTCTTGATCTTCACGTTCAACTTGTAGGTGGCATTGGTCTGGATCAGCTGGTCGACGCAGTTATGGCATGGTGTGGCGACCACCGTGGCCCCGGTCGTCCGGATCTGATCCGCCTTGAGCCCTGCGATGCCCATACGGCGCTCGTTGTACTCACTCATCGACAGTTGTCCTCCCCCGCCCCCGCAACACAGGTTGTCGGTACCGGTGGGATCCATCTCGATGAAATGCTTCACACATTTGCTGATGATATATCGCTGTTCCTCATAAATGCCTCCGCCCCGCGTGAGGTTGCAGGGATCGTGCAGGGTGACCGGCTCCTGGTTTTTTTCCTTGTCGACCTTTATCCTGCCCGAGCGGATATATTCTGCGAGCAGCTCAACGGAGGTGTCGACCCTGAAAGGGAATTCCTGTTCAAGGTAGTTGGGGGCCTCCCAGCGGAACGAGCGTGTGCCGTGGCCACACTCGGCCAGGATGCATCGTTTTGCGCCCAGTTCCTTCATTTCGTCGACCATCCGCTGCGCGATGATCCTTCCTTCCTCCAGGTTGCCGGAAAAATAGGCGTAGTTGGTCACATCATACATTCTCGTAGAGAGGGTCCAGCTTTCGCCGGCAGCATAGAACACCTTGGCCATGGCCGAGATGGAAAGCGGAAAGAACTTGGGTTCCCTGGGATTAAGGGTATACATGATGTCCCTGCCCTTTTCGTCGATGGGGATGACAGCCTTATCGTCGTTCAGCTCGAACTGCAGATCCTCCTCAAGCCATTTGAGTGTGTCGACGAACTCTTCGGTGGGGATGCCCATGTTGTTGCCTGTGGTGATGGCAGCATCGACAGTCTTCTGGAGCGTTTCGGGCACATAGCCCATCTCGGCCAGCATGGCCCTGCCGGTCCTTACAAGGAATTCGATATCCACGCCTACGGAGCAATGCTTGTTGCAGCGTCCGCACATGGTGCAGGAACCATAGAGCAGGTCGACCATGTCTTCGATGGTGGCATCGTCGAGCTTTCTGGCCCTGGTGAGCCAGGGTGCGAACTTGCCGCTGAAAGTATGGTATCGTCGGTAAACGGAGGAAACGATATCTACTTTCTTTGCTGGCACAAAATGCTCGTCGGGCTTGAGCCTGTAGTAAACGCAGCTTTCGGCACAGAGACCGCAATGCACGCAGGCATTGACATGGGTGAGCAGCTTGCTCCCAACCTCCCTCCTGAGCACCTCAAGGCCTTTTCTCCTTTTTTCTTCCGTGAGCTTTTCCATGGCTTATTTCCTGATGCTTCGGGGGGGCCACACACCCCTCCATCCGTAAAAATACCCCAGGTGGTAGCGTGCGGCGAAGAAATACACTGCATGTTTCAGCTTGCCAAGGGGAAAATAAAACAGGAGCAATGCGGTGATGACGAAGTATGGTATTCCCGGGCTGCCCGAAAAAAGGGCAAGGGCTGTCGCCGCCTGGAACGCAGTTACCAGTATGTTCGAGATATAATCGTCGGGGTTGGAAAGGCTTCTCAGCTGATGCATGCGCATACGCTTCACCAGGATGGCGATCCCTGCCAGTGCCGACAATCCGATAAAGATGGCGAGAATTAAGGAAACCTGGTCCGGAATTCCCGGCCTGAAAAGGAAGGCGAAGAAGAGGGCGATCGACAGGAAGGTGCCGAGATGATAAATGATCCCGGCCGTATAGGTGGGCAGATGCAGGTAGGCCGACTCCTTATTCACGGGGCTCATGGCCCCGGTGAAGGAATAGCGCACAGCCCTGCCGATATGTCCTGCCTTGCGGGCATATTCAGGCGGGTTGCCCAGGCTCACGATCCTGTAGAAATGATACAGGCAGCTGGCTAAACATACGGACAGTGCAATAACGACCAACCAAAGATACCATGTCATGACAAGGTGGATTGATTATACACAACCATCAGGTTTCGGTAATCCGGCCACCCGGCAGGCCCCGCGGGCAGGACCGAGGGGAAAGAGTTCGTAGATCTCCCTGAGCCTTACGCCGGTCTCCTGGCAGATGGTCCTGACCATGGGGGCCATGCCTTTCTCCTCCCAGTTCTTACGGATCACATTGACGATGGCCCAGTGCTTGTCGTTCATCTCCTCAATGCCGTCGTACCTGGCGATGAGCCGGGCCACCTCTTCGTCCCAGATGTTTGGGTCGGAAAGGAAGCCGTCACCGTCGACGTCGAAGGTCCTGCCTTCAATTTCTATTATTGCCATAGCTTAGGTGTTGATGCTTTAATGTTCTTCCTCAAACTTATCCATGATCTCATTGATGTCCATCCCGGTGTCGGGAACAACAAAGTCGGGGCAAAAGCCGAGCGCTGTCTTTACCTGGTAACGCTTGCAATGGCTCCATCCCTCTTTCTCTCCTTTGCACCAGCGGTTGATATATTGTTCCCTTTTATCCGGGTCGGGCACCACCACATCGGTACGCACCATCCGGCAGGTGTTTATATTCGCGAATACTTGAACCTGATCCACGAAGCTCTGGAAAAAACACCTTCATATATTAACTTTGGAGGCAGTCCGCTAAAATACACCTATCTTGACCTGGACCTGGTGCTGAAGTGCGATGCTGTTTTTGAAAAGGCTGAGAAATCTGTAATTGACGATGAAAATCTACTCGATCGCGTCAGGTTGGCAAGGACCTCACTGGATAGAACCGTCTGCTACAGAGCTGAGGAGTTTATTAAAGAATACAGGCTTCGAGGAAAATCAGGAGATGTAGGCATATCGGTGGAGATATCTTCAAAAAGGGCCAGTGAGATACTCTACAAGATGGCTGACAAGAGGTTTGCATCCAATCCAAAGCATGC
>CAZHYA010000044.1:0-11453 GCA_964536525.1 uncultured Bacteroidales bacterium
GCCCAGCGTGACAGGTCTTCCGGTTTAAGAACACTGTCGCGGCCTGTATTGATCTTCCTTTCAAACACCGGCCTGATCTCCTTCCAGGTCGACTTATCGTTCTCGTCGCGGTATTCGATATCAGGGAAAATGTCAGCGAATTCCTCCTTCGTGATGAGATAAACGTCAGGTTTATCCCACTTTCGCTGGTTAAATATCCTTTCGGGGGCCTGAAGCTGCATGATCCTGACCGAGACCTCCGCGGCTTCCTTCGCACCGTTCAGGTTGGTGGTCCTGATGCCGAAGCTTCCGGCTTCATCGCGGTTCACCTTTTCAGTCATGTCGAGATCGATCAGCAGTGACTTTTCCGATACCGAAACGGTCTTTTCACCCGAATGGGTTTCTCCGCTGATGTCGGTGATGTCGACGTGCACGGTATAATTGAATACAGGCGTATAACCTTTCATCCGCATGGCATCCGGCACCGCCGTGAAAGCGATGCTGAATGAACCGTCTTCTGTTGTTTGCACCTCGCCGTGGGCGATCTCGGCTTCTTCCGATACCGGGAAATAGCCTCTCCAATATTTATTGAAGGGGTAATAGGCATTCCTGACCACCCTGTATTTAACCATGGCATGATCGACCGGGCTTCCGGCATAGGCCATGGCCCTGCCTTTTACCTTTACAACGGATCCCAGTTTGTAACTTCCTTTCACGGGATCGAAGACCACCTCGAAGCGGGGCCTTTTATACTCTTCCACCGAAAAAGCGATGCTTCCCGATTCGTTCAGGATGCGCATGTTGCCGGTAAGCCTTCCCAGGGGTGCCGTGAAGACGCCGTTAAAAGATCCATAATCATTGGTTTTCAATTCCAGTTCCGAGATCAGCTGCCCGTTCACATCATGGAATTTCACGCGGGTACTCCGGTTCTTCAGGATCTCATGGTTTTCACCCGTGCGTTCCAGCATCACCCCCTTGAAATAAACGGTCTGCCCCGGGCGGTAGATCGACCTGTCGGTGAAAAAATAGGTGACGGGTACCGTCCTGTCGGGCCTTTCGGCATGACCTGACACATAGAAGAAGCCCGGCGAGGTGAATCGGTCGATGCCTTTCTGCATTTCAACGATCAGCCTGCTGGCCTTTCCTTCCACCGCCGGGATGACGACCATGCCCTCGTTGTTGCTGGTATATGAGCCCGTTTCGGTGAGCATATATTCCCTGTTACGATACATCTCCTCGTAGGCGGTGAGTTTTACGCCCGGGATGCGCTTCCCGTTTGCACGATCGAGGATGTACAGTACCAGGTCGCCGTTCTCCTTCTGATTGCTGATATAGCTGAGGCCGGTGACCCAGAACTGGTTGAGGCTGACCACCCCTTTTTTATCGTCAAAAGCGGGATTATCGGAGATCATGAGCCCGTAGTATCCTTCGGTGAGCGGGGGGATGGCGATCTCGGTACGGTGTTCCTGGTGGTCGATGTCGACCGGCAAGGTGACCGGCCAGTGCTTGATGGGCCGCAGGCTGCGGTATTTCGAAAGCATCTCTTCATGATCCCTGTTCATCTTCTGCTTCCTGTGCGCTTCGGGATCGAGGGCAACGATCCGCAGGTAGATGTCCTTAACATTCATGAAGGCCAGGGATGAAAGGATATGCTTGCCCGGAAGTCCGGCATAATCGATCCGGGCATCCAGCTTCTTTTCCTTTAATCGCTTCAGGAGCACCCTGCACAAGGCTGCCCCGTAAGAGGATGGAAATTCAGTGATGGCATTTTCGCAATACTGCACGGCCACGATCTTGTCGCGCCTGTGGTCGTCCGACACTCCGGGATCGTATTTATTCCCCGAATTGTCGTATTGCCGGGCGATTTGGTAATAGATCTCCGTAACCGGTTCCATGCCCATGTACCTGGCCTCCATCTGCTCCAGGGTGTGGAGGAAGCGTTTGTCCTTGTCTTCAAAAACGGCATGATCATAAACGAACTGCAGCCTGTCGAGGTCGAGGTCGACAAGGGCTGCCGGGTCGCTGTCGTCGAGGTGAAAGGCCAGCAATTCCCGGTAGAGCTTCAGTGCCTGGTATTTCATGGAAAACGCCTCCTTTTCTTTGAGCTCAAGCTTCACAAAAGCTTCTGCAATGTCGATCATCAGGGGATCGTCAATCTCGAAGCGGACAGCCGGCCGGCCGGCCATGAACTCATCGTTACGGAAAAAGTCGAGTGCCTGGTGGGCCAGGATGTCGTAAAGCGTTGGCCTGAAGGTGTTGAGCGAATCGCCTTCATCCAGGATGGCCTGGTATTCAGAGGCCGGGGTTTTTTGCAGTATGGCCGGCTGGGATAGCGATTGCCGGTATTCGCTGAAGATCCTTTCGGCAAAGCGCTGCTGATCCCAGGTAGCCATGTCGCTGATTTCCTGATCGTCAACGGCCGTACGCCCAAGGATAAGATGGCGGTTGGCCCGGTAGTAAGCCAGGTAAAGGTCGGCGAGCAGTGAATGCAGCACCTGTGCCGAGGGAGAGGTGAACGATGGCAGTCCGACCCTGATCCTGTCGATGCCTTTCGGAATGTAGTCTTCCTCGAAAGCGGCACTCAGCCGGATATGGTATTCCAGGGCCTTGACCATCTGCACCTCCATCCGGTCCTTTTTAGCCTGTTCCATGATCATATCGATGATCTCCATGGCCGAGCGGGGCTGGCCTTTCTTTTCCAGGTCGTAGACCACCCGCCATTGCTTGTCGTAGTCGAAAGCCTGCGCGGCGCCCTGGGCCAGCAGGCCCGGCACGGAAATCCCCGGAATAAGGTAAACACCGGTGAGAAAAAGGATGTTCAGGATATATGGTTTCATGATGGTAATGTTGTTATGGTTATTTCAAAGATGCCCAAAGCGATGTTATTCCATAAACAAATTTAAGCAATCGGCGCCTGAAAAGCCAGTTTATGGTTAGGGGAAGTACGATGTGCGGGCAGGGATGGCAGTGGCGGCTCAGTCGAGTTTAGCTTCCATGGGATATTTCAGGCCGGTGATCTTAACGAGTTCAATCTTTACAGATCCCACGATGACCTTTGATTTTCCCAGCACGGGGGCCTTGTTCCTGTCGTCGGTAACCCACAGGGTCATGGGATAGGGTTCCTGGAAGATCTCGCCCTGCGCCACCATGGGCCTGAATTTCAGACAGCGGAACTTCCCCAGCCTGGTCTCCACGATCTCCTTGCCTTCAAAGATGATCTTGCTGACATAGGCCGAATCGTCGAGGTAAAAGTCGAGGAAGAACTCATCGCCCGCCTTTACGTCAGAGAAGTCGATGGTGCGCATGTAGTAAAAGGCCGAAACGATATCCTTAACCCCGGGAGGGACCGGCTTGACCTTGCGACGGCTGGTAGCAATGTGGTTTTCCTGGTCGAAGTCGACATCGTCTTCATACCTGAACGAGCCTTCTTGCGTGCGGCGAATAAAGTGGTAGGGTACGATGGTTTCCTCATCAACGTATGATTCGAACCGGTCGTCGACCTTGAAGAACCAGTTGAAGAGCCCCACCGACTGACCGATCACTTCCATGTGGAACGTTTTGCGACCGTTAAACTCCCTCTCCTGGTCGGTGATGCTGATGAGGCCGATCCCGGCGGAGATGCCCGAGGTAAGCCAGGAGTCGTAATATACCCGGTACTTTCCCGACTCACCCCGCTGGAAAGGGATCTCATCCACATACTTGACCGGTGCCTGGGCGTTCAGCCCGGAGAGGCTCAGGAGGAGTAACAGGAAATATGGTGCAATGGCTCTGATCATATTTTAACTTTAGGCCATCAGATTCAAAAAGCATTCCAAAAAGATGGCCGGTTGTTAAAAATGCTTAAATAACGATGTTGATGATCCGTTTGGGGACCACGATAACTTTCTTTGGCTGTTTCCCTTCCAGCCATTTTTGTGCTTCCCCGGCTTCGAGCGCCGCCTTCTCTATTTCTTCCTTGCCCAGATCGAGCGGCAGAACTAGTTTGAACCTCAGTTTCCCGTTAAAGGAAACAGGGTATTCGAAGGTGTCCTCCACCAGATAACGTTCGTGCCATTCGGGATATTTCTCGTAAGCAAGGGTATCTTTATGCCCCAGCTTCGACCACAGCTCTTCGGCGATATGGGGGGCGTAGGGCGATACCAGTATGACGAGGGGTTCCAGCACCCGGCGTTTCCGGCAGTCCAGGTCCGACAGCTCGTTCACGCAGATCATAAAGGTGCTCACGGCCGTGTTGAATGAGAAGCGCTCGATGTCTTCCCTGATCTTTTTTATGGTTTTGTGAAGCACCCTGAGTTCTTCATCGCCTGCTTCCTCATCCGTTACTGCCAACCTTCCTTCCTGGTCGTGATACAGGCGCCACAGCTTCCTGATGAAGCGGAATACCCCTTCGATGCCCTTGGTGTCCCAGGGCTTATGGTGTTCGAGCGGGCCGAGGAACATTTCGTAAAGCCTGAGGGTGTCGGCCCCGTACCTTTCGATGAGTTCATCAGGGTTCTGCACGTTATGCTTCGATTTCGACATTTTCTCCACTTCCCAGCCGCACACGTACCTGCCGTCTTCGAGGATGAACTTCGCATCCCTGAACTCGGGACGCCAGTTCCTGAAAGCATCGATATCGAGGATGTCATTGTCGACCATGCTGATATCGACATGCATGGGCACGGCATCGTATTTATCTAGCAGTCCCTTCGACACGAAGGTGTTGTTTCCTTTCAGCCGGTATAAAAAGCTCGACCGGCCCTGTATCTTGCCCTGGTTGATGAGTTTCCTGAAAGGCTCTGCCTTACAGGCGAGGCCGATGTCGTAGAGGAACATGCTCCAGAAGCGGGCGTAGATGAGGTGGCCGGCGGCATGTTCGTCGCCGCCGATGTAAAGGTCCACATCCTGCCAGTACTCGTTGGCTTCTCTCGAAAAATAGGCTTTGTCGTTATGGGGATCCATATAGCGGTAATAATAACCGCTCGACCCGGCAAAGCCGGGCATGGTGTTGGTCTCAAGCGGATAGCCGTCCTTGTTGACCCAATCCTTTGCCCTCGCCAGCGGAGGTTCGCCGCTCTCGGTGGGCAGCGAATCATCAACTTCCGGCAGCTCGAGGGGCAGCTCATCTTCTTCGAGGGGATAGGGCATGCCGTCCCTGTAATAGATGGGGAAGGGCTCTCCCCAGTAGCGTTGCCTGCTGAAGATGGCATCGCGCAACCGGTAATTTACCGTGCCATAGCCGATGCCTTCATCCTCAAGTTTCCTGATCACTGCGCGTATGGCTTCCTTTACCTCCATGCCGGTGATGAAGCCCGAGTTGACCATTACCCCTTCCCTGGCGTCGTACGAGTCTTCCCAGCTATCGGTGTTGCCGGCATTTTCTCCCTTGCCGGCCACCACCTGTATGATCGGGATGTTGAAGTGACGGGCGAAGGCAAAGTCGCGGCTGTCGTGGGCCGGCACGGCCATGATGGCCCCGGTGCCATAACCCGTCAGCACATAGTCGGCCACCCAGATGGGGATCTCTTCATCGTTCATCGGGTTGATGCCATAAGCCCCTGTAAACACGCCGGAGATCTTCTTCACCTCCGAGGAACGTTCGCGTTCGGATCGGTTCTTTGCTTTTTCCACGTATTCCATCACCTCCGCTTTCCTGCCGGGATCGGTGATCGCCTCCACCCATTCGTGTTCGGGTGCCAGCACCATGAAGGTGGCCCCCCAGAGGGTGTCGGGCCGGGTGGTGAACACCTCAAGCACCTTGTCGTGCCCCTTGATGCCGAAGTTGACCGAAGCCCCTTCGGATCGGCCGATCCAGTTCTTTTGCATCTCCACCAGCGACTCGGTCCATTCAAGGGTCTCGAGCCCGTCGAGCAGACGCTGGGCATAGGCGGTGATACGGAGCGACCACTGCCGCATCAGCTTACGCTCCACCATGTGGCCGCCACGTTCCGAAACGCCGTCCTTCACCTCATCGTTGGCCAGCACGGTGCCCAGATCAGGACACCAGTTCACCCATGTATCGGAAAGGTAAGCCAGGCGATAATGCATCAGCATCTCCTGCTGCTGCTTTTCATCCATGGCCTTCCACTCCGTGGCCGTGAATACCCTGCACTCATTGCAGGCAGCATCAACATCATGATTGCCATGCCTTTCAAAATGGGCCACCAGCCCCGCGATGGGTTCTGCCTTGCCGCTCTTCCTGTTATACCAGTGTCTGAACAACTGGATGAAAGTCCACTGGGTCCACTTGTAATAATGGGGATCACAGGTTCGCACCTCACGGTCCCAATCGTAGGAAAAACCGATCTGGTCGAGCTGTTGGCGGTAACGGTCAATATTTTTATAGGTGGTCACCTGCGGATGGGTGCCGGTCTGTATGGCATATTGTTCGGCCGGCAGGCCATAGGCATCGTATCCCATGGGATGGAGCACGTTAAAGCCCCTGTGCCGCATGTAGCGGGCGTAGATATCAGAAGCGATATACCCCAGCGGATGCCCCACATGAAGCCCTGCCCCGGAAGGATAGGGAAACATGTCGAGGACATAGTATTTTGGTTTCGTTGACTTGTTGGGGGCAGCAAAGGTCTTGTGCTGCTGCCAGTATTTCTGCCACTTTTGTTCTGTTTCCTTGAAATTATATTCCATCACTGCTGCTTCCTGTACAAACGTTTACCTTAAAGCTTTCCATCAGGGGTGATGAACGGCCTGTTTTCGAACGCGAAATTAGGAAAAAGATGCATAAGGGGCATGTTTGCAATAAATAATAAGGACCGGCAGTCGAATACGGAGGCCTTTGTTGTTGTAAAAATCATAACTTTGTATCTGCTCCTGTCTGAAACATAAAAAGCATTTGCCATGAGCACAATGGAAGAAAGATACCAGCGACGGAAACTACAATCTTCGAGGCTTACCGCCCTGATCAGCATCACGCTGGTGTTGTTCATGGTGGGTTTGGTGGGCCTGGTGGTGCTTCATGCGCAGAAACTTTCTGAATATGTGCGAGAGAACATCGGATTTTCGATCATCATGAAGGAAGGGGTGCGTGAGGCAGGCATTATCCAGCTCCAGAAGACCCTGGATGCCACCCCGTACGTGAAGTCGACGGAATATATCACCCCCGAGCAGGCTGCCGAAGAATTGCGTGAAGACCTTGGCGAAGACTTCATCGGCTTCCTGGGCTATAACCCCCTGCTGCCTTCCATCGAGCTCAGGCTCAAGGCTGCCTACACCAACATCGACAGCCTGGAGATGATCGAGCAGGAGATCCTGGCCAACAGCGATGTGAAGGAGATCTATTATCAGAAAGACCTGGTACACCTGATCAACAAGAACATCAGGAGGATCAGCCTGGTGATCCTGGGTTTCAGCGCCCTGCTGATGGTGATCGCCATCGCCCTGATCAACAACACCATTCGCCTTTCGGTGTATTCAAAACGTTTCATTATCAGGACCATGCAGCTGGTGGGTGCCAGCGGAGCCTTCATCCGGAGGCCCTTCCTGTGGCAGGGGATGATGCAGGGGATCTATGCCTCCTTTGTGGCCATCATCTTCCTGGGGGCGATCCTGTATTTTTCGCAGAAGGAAGTTCCCGAGCTGGTCAACCTGCAGGACCTAACCCTGATCCTCACCCTCTTTGGCCTGGTGATCGTCACGGGCATCCTGCTGACCTTCCTCTCCACCTGGTTTTCGGTGAAGCGGTACCTCAGGGCAAAGGCCGACAGGCTATACTATTAGGGCATTCATATGCTGCAAAACGGGTGAGTCGGCCGGCGCTGTTTTGATTTATAAAGCAAAACGACTTATTTTTGCCCCTGTTAAGCGGCTTAAAATATGATAAGCCGAGCGCACCATTCGAGATTTTTAGTTTATTTTTGAGCAATAACACAATTCATATGGCAAGCCCGAAAAAGCAAGTATCAAAGAAAAGCAAACCGAAAAATGAGCCGCCGGTGGCTGAGAGCGTAACAGCAAAAGGTAAACCCGGTGCCGAAGCCGCTGCAGCCTTTGCCTTTGGCAGAGAGAACTATCGCCTGCTCGTCATCGGGCTGGTGGTGATCCTTGTCGGTTTCCTGCTGATGATCGGCGGAGGTTCTGACGATCCCAATGTCTTCAGCGACGACATCTTCAGCTTTCGCAGGATGACGCTTGCCCCCATCCTTGTCCTGGCTGGATATATCATCGAGATCTATGCCATCATGAAAAAACCGAAAGACTGATCCCCGGATCCGGCACATGGACTGGCTAGAAGCATTGATACTGGGGATCATCCAGGGACTTACGGAGTTCCTGCCGGTGAGCAGCAGCGGCCACCTCGAGCTGGGGAAGGTCATCCTGGGGGTAAATGCCGAAAAGAGCCTCGTCTTCACGGTGGTGGTCCACGGGGCTACCGTCCTCAGCACCATAGTGGTTTTTTTCAAAGACATCCTGAAACTGCTCAGGGGGCTCCTGGCCTTCCGCTGGAACGAAGAAACCGCGTACGTGTCGAAGATCTTTCTTTCGATGGTGCCGGTGATCATCCTGGGGCTGTTCTTCAAGGAGCAGGTTGAAAGTTTTTTTACGGGCAACGTGCTGTTTGTGGGTTCCATGCTGATCATCACCTCCCTGCTCCTGCTGTCGACCTATATCGTGAAACGCAACGAGCGCAGGATCAATTTCCTTGATTCGTTCGTCATCGGCATCGCCCAGGCCCTGGCAGTGCTGCCGGGCATATCCCGTTCGGGCGCCACCATCTCCACAGGTCTGCTTCTTGGCAACAGGAAAGCCAACGTGGCGCGTTTTTCCTTTCTCATGGTGCTGATACCCATCGTCGGAGCCAACCTGAAAGACCTTTCGGAGGGAAGCATGAACGGTGCTGACGGCATCGGCGTGCTGCCCCTGCTGGTCGGTTTTCTGGCGGCCTTCATTTCCGGACTGCTTGCCTGCAAGTGGATGATCGGGATCGTGAAAAAAGGAAAACTTGTGTACTTTGCCGTTTATTGCTTCGTGATAGGCAGCGCGGCCATCATTTACTCGCTACTGACATAGGAGAAACACCTTGCCTCCTTCAAATAAATACAATTTCCCCGAAGGGGAAGTCCTGCTGGTCGACAAGCCCTCCGCCTGGACCTCGTTCGATGTGGTAAACAAGATCAGGTACATGATCCGCGACCATACCGGTATCAGAAAGATCAAGGTGGGACATGCCGGAACACTGGATCCCCTGGCCACAGGACTACTTATCGTGTGCGTGGGCAAGGCTACCAAGCGCATTGTGGAGTTTTCCGGCCTCGACAAGGAATACACCGGAACCCTTTTCCTGGGGGCCACAACGCCCTCCTACGACGAGGAGACGGAAGTGGACAGGGTTTACGATACCACCCATCTCACCCCGGAAGCCATCGTGGAGGCTGCCCGGGGTTTTGTCGGGACCATCAGGCAGGTCCCGCCGGCCTACTCGGCCATCAAGGTCGAAGGGGTGCGTTCATACAAGCGTGCAAGGGAGAAGGAAAGGGTGGACCTTCCCTCGCGGGAGATACAGATCCATGAGTTCGAGATCACCCGTGCCGGCATACCCGAAACCGGTTTCCGGGTGCTGTGCAGCAAGGGCACCTATATACGCTCACTGGCACACGATCTCGGAAAAGCACTGCATTGCGGTGCTTACATCCTGTCGCTCAGGCGAACACGCATTGGCGATTTCAGCATCGGGGATGCACTCACCTTACCTGAGCTGGAGGAAATCCTCAGGGGCAAGGATTAAAATCAGTCTTTGCTACTGGCATATTCAGGTAGCGATATGCCAAAATGCCCTGTAAACACTTAATTTGTAGGGGAAAGGTTTGACAAGCCCGCCTATTTTGTGTATCTTTGCAGATTCATTTCCTGAAGACCTAACTAAACAGCGTAAAATGAAATTATCGCAATTCAGATTTCATTTGCCTCCTGAACTCGTAGCCAATCACCCACCCGACAACAGGGATGAATCGAAGATGATTGTTCTGAACAGGAAGGAAGGGACCATCGAACACAAATCCTTCATCGACATACTCGAATATTTTAACGATGGCGATGTGTTCGTCATCAACAACACCAAAGTGTTCCCTGCACGCCTTTATGGCACCAAGGAGAAGACAGGTGCACAGATCGAAGTGTTCCTGCTCCGTGAGCTGAACCATGAGACCAGGCTGTGGGACGTGCTGGTCGATCCGGCAAGGAAGATCCGTATCGGCAACAAATTGTATTTCGGAGAGGATGATGCCCTGGTGGCTGAGGTGATCGACAACACCACCTCGCGTGGCAGGACCCTGAGGTTCCTGTTCGACGGCCCTTACGAAGAGTTCAAGAAGACCATCTACAGCCTGGGCGAGACCCCCCTGCCCAAGATACACAAGCGCAAGGTGCTGCCCGAGGATGAAGAACGATACCAGACCATCTATGCCAAGCACGAGGGTGCTGTGGCCGCCCCCACTGCAGGACTTCATTTCAGCAGGGAGCTGATGAAGCGCCTCGAGCTGCTGGGAGTGTCGTTTGCCGAGATCACCCTGCATGCCGGTCTTGGCAACTTCCGTACCATAGAGGTGGAAGACCTTACCAAGCACAAGATGGATTCGGAAGAGGTGATCATCGACAGTGCCAATGCAGAACTGATCAACAGGGCAAAGGAAGGTCGCCATAAGGTCGTTGCCATAGGCACCACCTCGATGAAAGCCCTGGAGACCACCGTGTCGATCACGGGAAAGGTGAAGCCTTACAGCGGGTGGACAAACAAGTTCATCTTCCCTCCCTACGACTTCCAGGTGGCTGACGCCATGATTACCAACCTGCACCTGCCACAATCGCCCATGATGATGATGGTGGCAGCCTATGCCGGTTATGATTTCCTCATGGAAGCCTATAAGGAAGCCATCGACAAGAAATACAATTTCTTTACTTACGGGGATGCGATGTTGATTATTTAAGGTGCTGGGTACTGGGTTCTGGGATTAAGGTTTTGAAGCGATATGCCTGATGAATACGTGATCATAACGGCCGGGGGAAAAGGGGCCAGGATGGGTGCTGACTTGCCCAAGCAATTTCTGGAACTTGCCGGCCTGCCGGTGATCATGCATACCATCAGCGCCTTTTCCAATTACTCTTCTGATATAAATATGATCCTTGTCCTGCCGGATGATGGCATGGATGAGTGGAACCGTATCCTGGGAAAATATCCCCTTAAGGCTGCATTTCAATTATGCGGCGGAGGAGAGACCCGCTTCCACTCGGTGAAGAACGGCCTGAAGATGATCGCGGGCGATGGCCTGGTTGCCATCCATGATGCGGCCCGCCCGCTCGTTTCGACCGAATTGATATCACGGTGTTTTCGTGAAGCAGCCTTGCATGGCAACGCTGTGCCTGTGATCCCCATGCAGGATTCCATGCGGGAGCTGAACGGAGCAATAAACCGTCCGGCCAACAGAGACGTCTACAGGCTGGTGCAGACCCCCCAGGTTTTTGATGTTGCCCTGATCAGAAAAGCT